>NZ_JBALMG010000108.1:0-19652 GCF_036963225.1 Bacillus sp. JJ783
TTATATTTTCTAGCATACTATCAAATCCTTATATTATTTTTTATACCACTACCTTTTTCTGCAGTTCATTACTATAATTTGATTATACATATATGGTTATGAAAAATGGTCCACTGAAAGCAGACCGAACGGAGGAAATCTATGGAACCAGAACGCAATATTATATTAGAGATTACAAGTGAACTAAAACCTATAGGTGCCACTAGCGCTCTCTCGTACACTCCCTTAACATCTATAGTCTTAGGTGCATTAAATGTACAGGCACTAATTAAAAAGATAAATATATTAAACAATGATATAAAAGCACAACCAACCTTAATCGGCTATTATATTGAAAAAATCTGTGAAAAACTTGATGTGAAAAATACAGATATCTTTAATGCAGCCAACTTGAGTAAATCTTATTTTTATCAGATTAAAAAAGGGCAAAAACATCCAAGTAGAAATACGTTAATTAGTTTATGCTTTGCTTTTCCATTAAACGTTTCTGAAACTAACCTTTTTTTTAAAAAAGGAGGTTATAATGAATTATATTTTAGAGATACACGAGACGCTATTATTGCCCATTGTTTAGAAAAGAAACATAATTTAATTGCAACGAACATTGAATTAGACGTATTAAAATTAGAAATAATCGAATGACATTAATCTATATAAATAAAACAGAGGCATCTAAGAAGATCCCTCTGTTTTATTTACTATTACAAATTATTTCATCATCTGCTTAATTAACTCTCGATTTCTCTTCTTAAATACTTCATTATGCGAAGAAACCATTCCGTACTCACTTGCATCTGGTTGAATAAATTGTTTCGCTTTATTCACAGCATTTCCAGCATCTTGGAACGCCCCTGCAATTAAATGTAATTTCCCTTCATGCTTTAAAATATCTCCAGCGGCATATAATCCATCTACCGAGGACTCACTATTTGCATTCCCTGCGATAAAGTAATTATCCACAATTGCGACATCTAGCTCACTATTTTCCAATAATGTAATGTCACGTTCATATCCATGATTAATAATAACTTCTTCAACAGGTAAATGAGAAACCTCTCCAGTTTCATGATTTGTTAATTCTACATGTTCAATCGCTTCATGGTTATCACCGGCAATTAATTTTGTAATCGATGTATTAAAGAAACATTCCGCTGAACTGTTCATAAGTTGTTTTACTTGTGCTTCATGACCAGATAATTCTTCTTTTCTATATGTTAAATAAACTTTTTTCGCGATTGGTTCTAATTCATTCGCCCAATCAATTGCAGAGTTCCCTCCGCCTGAAATAATTACCGTTTTATCTTTGAAACGTTTTAACGATTTAACTGTATAATTTAAATTTGAGACTTCGAATCTCTCCGCACCCTCAATTGATAACTTTTGTGGATTCAATATACCACTCCCAGTTGCGACAATCACTGTTTTGGAAAAATGTTCTTCCCCAGAGCTTGTTTTCAACGTAAAAATGCCATCCTGATTACGAATAATTGATTCTATTTTTGTATTCAATACAACTTCAGGCTGAAATGTTAATCCTTGTTGTACAAGTTGCTCAATTAATTTCTCACCAGTAACCGGTAATAATCCGCCAATATCCCAAATCATTTTCTCCGGATAAACATGTATTTTTCCACCTAACTGTGGTTGAAATTCTATTATTTTCGTTTTCATTTCTCTTAGTCCACTATAAAAAGCTGAATAAAGCCCCGCAGGCCCTCCGCCTATCACGGTTACATCAAACAATTCTTCTTGATTCATTCGAGCTCACTCCTCAGCTATTAGTCATTGATTATCATTCTCAATAAAATATAACTTGTTTTTATAAATTTTACAATCAAAATCACTATTGACAATACACCTATATAAAATTATAGTATTTAAAGAATCAATAGTGATAATCATTATCAATTTGTTAATTATTAGCAACTGTGAGATTACATCTTCTTCTATTACTATGGTGAATACTATATGGTAAAATCTCATATTCAAGATTGTTAATAAGACTTTTGTATTACCACTAACTTTTCAAAAGATTAAAGCTAAACAATTTATTGTATATCACATATCATCTATCAAAAGGAGAAAGACGATGAAAAAATTATTTATTTCACTAACAGTTCTGTTCGTCCTTGTTATGAGTGCTTGTAGCAATGGTTCAACAGACAAGAAGAACGACGCAAAAGGTAAAAAATCAGAAACAATTACATACCAATCAGAAAATGGTAAAGTAGAAGTTCCAGCAAATCCACAACGTGTTGTTGTCCTATCATCATTCGCTGGTAACGTAATGTCATTAGGTGTAAACCTTGTTGGGGTAGACTCATGGTCTAAACAAAACCCACGTTTCGATAGCAAACTGAAGAATGTCGCTGAAGTATCAGATGAGAATGTTGAAAAAATTGCTGAATTAAATCCAGATTTAATCATTGGGTTATCAAATATTAAAAATGTTGATAAGTTAAAGAAAATCGCTCCTACTGTAACATACACTTACGGAAAAGTTGATTACTTAACACAACACTTAGAAATCGGTAAATTATTAAATAAAGAAAAAGAAGCAAAAACTTGGGTTGATGATTTCAAGAAACGCGCACAAACAGCTGGAAAAGACATTAAAGCGAAGATCGGTGAAGATGCAACAGTTTCTGTTGTTGAAAACTTCAACAAACAGCTTTACGTATACGGCGAAAACTGGGGCCGTGGAACAGAAATTCTTTACCAAGAAATGAAATTAAAAATGCCTGAAAAAGTAAAAGAAAAAGCTTTAAAAGAAGGATACTACGCATTATCTACTGAGGTATTACCTGAGTTCGCTGGTGATTACTTAATCGTAAGTAAAAACAAAGATACTGATAACTCATTCCAAGAGACAGAATCATATAAAAACATTCCAGCAGTAAAAAATAATCGTGTATATGAAGCAAACATGATGGAATTCTATTTCAATGATCCACTTACATTAGATTTCCAACTAGACTTCTTCAAGAAGAGCTTTCTTGGTCAATAATACAAACATGAGGAATTCTTAATTTAAGAATTCCTCTTCCTTTATTCTATGAAAAGAAAAGATGTGAAACAAATGAAAAAAGAGCAAGACAACCTACGTTCCAACGCTTTTACATACAAATTAATTTTGAGTATCATTGCATTCTTTCTTATTTTTATATTTGCAATGGTGTTAGGTGCTGCAGATACTTCTATAAAAGACGTATGGTTAGCACTTACTTCCTCTGCTAAAGGAGATAAGCTATCCATCCTGCGTGAAATACGTTTACCACGTGAAGTTGCTGCTATTTTTGTAGGAGCTGGACTCGCTGTTTCTGGTGCAATTATGCAAGGATTAACACGAAATCCACTTGCCGATCCGGGATTACTAGGCTTAACTGGTGGCGCAAATGCTGCACTTGCACTAACACTTGCCTTCAATCCTTCTATAAGCTACCTTTACTTAACACTAGCTTGCTTTATCGGCGCTGCAATTGGCGCTATTATGGTATTCGGAATTGGCATGGTGAAAAAGGGCGGACTTTCTCCCCTTCGAATTGTATTAGCCGGTGCTGCTGTTTCAGCATTTCTACTCGCAATTTCAGAAGGAGTCGGCATTTACTTTAAAATTTCACAAGATGTATCAATGTGGACGGCTGGGGGCGTAATTGGAACGAGTTGGAGTCAATTAAAAATTATTATTCCGGTTATTTCAATAAGTATATTTATCGCTATCTTACTTGCAAAGAAATTAACAGTTCTTAGTTTCAGTGAAGAAGTTGCCGTTGGACTCGGTCAAAAAATTATCGTCATTAAAACAATTTTATTTATCATTATTATCTTGCTTGCAGGTGCTTCTGTAGCGCTTGTCGGAAACATGGCATTTATCGGCTTAATGATACCTCATATGGTTCGTCCAATCGTTGGACCAGACTACCGTTTTGTTATACCGATGTCAGCGATCGCTGGTGCTTCCTTTATGCTGCTCGCAGATACAATCGGACGTACAATTAACGCTCCGTATGAAACACCAGTTGCTGCAATCGTTGCAATTGTAGGATTACCATTCTTCCTATTCATTGTACGTAAAGGAGGAAGAACTTTCTCATGATGCAATCTATTCTAAAGAAACAACGCCTTATCATACTTGCATTACTTATACTTACCATCACAACAATTGTAATTGGAATGGGGCTCGGTTCTGCCGCTCTCTCCTATGACAGATTAATCCCAACACTTATGGGACAAGGTACATTTAAAGAAGACTTCGTTTTATATTCTTTAAGGCTACCTAGAATCGTCATTACATTATTAGCTGGTATGGCACTCGCTTTATCAGGTGCTGTATTACAAGGTATTACCCGAAACGATTTAGCTGAACCTGGTATTCTCGGCATTAACGCTGGTGCTGGTGTTGCAGTTTCTGTTTTCTTTCTATACTTCCCGATAGACGTAGGTTCATTCCTTTACCTACTACCAGTCGTTGGATTTATCGGTGCGTTTCTAACAGCTGTTCTAATTTACGTATTTTCATATAGTAAATCCACCGGCCTTCAGCCAATACGATTAACATTAACCGGCATCGGTTTTTCATTTGCACTATCTGGAATAATGATTGTCCTTATTTCATCCGCTGATCGTATGAAAGTGGACTTTATCGCCAAATGGATTGCCGGAAACATTTGGGGAGATGACTGGACATTTGTTTTAGCAATGCTTCCTTGGCTAATCGTATTAATCCCATTTGTCTTCTATAAAGCAAATCGATTAAATATACTAGCATTAAACGAGCCAGTAGCAATCGGTGTTGGAATTGAAATTGAAAAAGAGCGAAGATACTTATTAATCGCAGCCGTTGCACTTGCTGCCGCTGCTGTTTCTGTAACAGGTGGAATTAGCTTTATTGGACTAATGGCTCCTCACATCGCGAAATCTTTAGTAGGTCCAAGGCATCAAATCTTCATGCCAATCGCTGTTTTAATTGGTGGATGGCTATTACTATTTGCAGACACAATCGGACGAAATATCGTTGAACCTAACGGTATTCCCGCTGGTATTGTCGTTGCTTTAATTGGTGCACCTTACTTTATGTATTTGTTGCTCAAGAAAGCATAAAGAACCCCCCTCAAGATTTTTTCTTGAGGGGGGTTTCATTTCATTCTATTGCTGCCCATACCCTTCAAACTTCTTCGCCAAATTCTCCATCTCGTCTTCTGGCAGTAATTTCGGTTCTCCGATACTTTTCGTTTGATAATAAATTTGAGCACAAAACTCTATTTCTTCTGCAATAGTAAACGCCATTTTTATATTATTCGCTCCAGCCATTAAACCATGGTTCGCAAGCAAAACTGCACGACGATCAATCATTCCTTCAAAAGCAGCCTCTGCTAACTGCTTCGTACCAAACGTTTCATACGATGCACAGCGGACATTCGGACCTGCAAAAGCAATTAAATATGACACAGCAGGAAGTTCCCATCCTAATGATGCGATTGTCTTCGCATAAGGAGAATGTGTATGTACAAGCGCATTTATATCTTCACGATTTCTATAATAGATAAGATGCATATCTAATTCACTTGATGGTTTTCTCTCTCCCTCTATCACTTCACCATCTAAATTCAGTATAACTACATCTTCAGGCGTCGTTTCATAATAATCTAAACCGCTTGGGCTAATTGCAACAAGACCTTGTTCACGATTGAAAATACTAATATTTCCCCCAGTCCCCTTTGTTAAACCACTAGAAATCATTTTCTTTCCGTACGCTACAATTTCTTCTCTTTCTTTTTGCAGTAACATATACATCCCCCTAAGTATGAAGCTTATGATGACTATTTTTCTAAAAAACTATCTACTTATTGAAATAGCTTTTTTAAATTCTCCGTAAACGGTGCTTTCACAATTCCTTTTTCCGTAATAATCGCTGTTACATTGTCAGATGGTGTGACATCAAATGCCGGATTGTATACTTTACTTTCTTGCGGAGCAGAGTATTGTCCGAAACGATTAATCACTTCAGAAGCATCCCTTTCTTCAATTGGAATTTCTTTTCCTGTCAGTGTTTTCAAATCAATTGTCGGCGTTGGTGCTGCTACATAAAACGGAATGTTATAATATTTAGCCAAAATCGAAACACCTAATGTTCCAATTTTATTTGCTACATCCCCGTTTGCTGCTACACGATCACATCCAACGATTACTGCATCAATTTTCCCTTGTGACATGACCATTGCTGCCATATTATCTGTAATGACCGTTACATCAATTCCCGCTCGCTGCAGTTCTAATGCTGTTAACGTTGAACCTTGTAATCTAGGGCGTGTTTCATCCGAATAGATTTTTAAGTCCCATCCTTTTTCTTTCGCTAAGTACATTGGAGCTGTCGCAGTACCATACTTAGTCGTTGCTAACGCACCTGCATTACAATGCGTTAATACCCCCATGCCATCATGAAATAATGTTAATGCATGTTCTCCAATTTGACGGTTAATTTCTTCATCTTCTCTATGAATCTCTTTTGCTTCTTCTAATAATCTATCTTTCAACTGCGCAATTGATAAGTGAGCATTCTCTTTCGCTACACTTTCCATTCTTTCAAGCGCCCAAAATAAATTTACTGCCGTCGGTCTTGATGTCGCTAAGTATGCACATACCTTTTTTACTTCCGATATGAATTCTTCCGCCGAACTTTTAGTAACTTCATTTACCCCTAAATACACACCGTAGGCTGCTGAAACACCTATTGCCGGCGCTCCTCGTACTTTCATTACTTGAATCGCATCCCACACACCCTCAGCCGTTTTAAAAGATTCATAGACTACTTCGTTCGGTAATACCGTTTGATCCAATAACACTAAAGCATCATCTTTCCACTGAATTGGTATTAATTGCTCTGTCATCATCTTCTCCCCTTATTTCGCACTATGCATTGACTGTTTTTTTAACGTTTCTACAAAGCTGCTACCTGTTTTATATTGATTCGCTTGTAAAATAAACTTCTTCGCTACTTGAAGACAAATTCGCTCCGCTCTAGCACGCGCTGCGTCATTCTCAATACAAGTCATATCCTTTACCTTCGCTAGACCAACAATACGACGAATTAACTCAAGACCCGTCACTGCAGCTGTATCCTCTAATACAGATTGTAAATAAACTCGGTTAAAGCCTTCTTCCTTCGCCATAATCTCTGTCACATGAATATCCCAAGCATCTAAAAACTTCTTCTTAAATAAATCAATTACATCTATCATGGTAGATTCTATCCAGTTCATATATGTATCTTTCTCAATACCAGATTGCATCACTGCATCTGCATTCACCCATGCAAACATTAAATTCGCCATTATATTCCCAACGTCATATCCCATAGGTCCATAAAAAGCAAATTCAGGATCAATAACCTTTGTAGAATCACTTTTTACAAAAACAGAACCAGTATGTAAATCACCGTGAAGTAGCGCTTGTGCATTCGTCATAAACGAAAACTTAAGTTTTGCTACTTCCATACGAAGCTCTTTATCACTATAAATATGCTCCCTAATCCATCCTTCATTTAATTGAAACAATTCGTTGCGTTTATTATGGTTTGTGAATGGCTCTGAATATACGAGGTCCTCTGTAATCTCACATAACTCAGGATTTATATAATTCTTCACGAGTTCCTTCTTCTCTTTATGATTCATTACAACATCTGATGTTAATAGAAGAGTGTTTACCATAAAAGTAGTTAAATCATCAGCAAGCTTCGGAAACATTTGATGATTTATGAGTGCTGTGCGCAATATTGTGTGATCTGATAAATCTTCCATCACGCAACAATTCATCACACTATCAAACAAATATACATTTGGCACGAGTCCAGATGCTAACTCTCCTTCTAATCGCAAAACATCTGATTCTATACGGATTCGATTCGTCGACAACTTAAACTCATCTGAAATACGCGCTGTATCCCCAGCTTGCTTTACAATGACAGAAATGTTCTTCTGTTCATCCCAAACGCGGAACACATAATTTAAATTACCATCACCTATTTCTTTACACTTTAGCCCCTTTACATGTTCGAACTTGGGTAATTTCTCTTGCACATATGCGATCACATCTTTAGCTTCCATTAAAAAATACTTCGTGAACTTAGACATGGTTTCCCCTCCACACTAAATGTAAACGTTTTCTAAAAGCCGTAAAAAATAATAGACTGAAATTTTTTCAATCTATACTATATCTTCTCTATTGCAATACATATCTCGCTTTTATTATATCTTGTTAGAAATGAGCGTCAATGTTTCTATTTCTCATCTTAAATATACTTCTTATTATATATATTTAAGATGACAATAATTGTTCACAAAGATTCCGATACATTTTGTTTTATTTATTGCACAATTCTTTGTAAAATAGAAGTAAGCAGTTCCTTTTCAAATCTACAACTTCTAAGAAATATTTCCTTCCTAAGAATTTATACTTACACCTTATCTCTAATATAAACACTACTCTTTCAAACACTCATTGAAAATTTATGACTTAAAAATTACCTTTTAATTCCCTAACAACCTTAATTGAGAATAAATATTAATTAAATTGGTATAAAGTTGGTTTATTCTCTTGACAAAATAACCACTTCTATATGATAATTAATATCGAATTAGAATTATTATAGTTAATTAAAAAATATATTTTATGAGCAAACTAATTTCCGATGCTCAAAACCAACCTTTAGGAGGAATTTTAATATGTTATTAATCGGCACAGAAGTAAAACCGTTTAAAGCTAATGCTTACCATAATGGAGAATTTATTCAAGTTACTGACGAAAGTTTAAAAGGAAAATGGAGCGTAGTTTGTTTCTACCCAGCAGACTTCACATTCGTTTGTCCAACTGAACTTGAAGACTTACAAAACCAATACGCAACTCTAAAAGACTTAGGCGTTGAAGTATACTCTGTATCTACAGACACTCACTTCACTCACAAAGCATGGCATGATAGCTCAGAAACTATCGGCAAAATCGAATACATTATGATTGGTGATCCAACTCGCACAATCACTACAAACTTCAACGTTTTAATGGAAGAAGAAGGTCTTGCTGCTCGTGGTACATTCATCATCGATCCAGACGGCGTTATCCAATCTATGGAAATCAATGCTGACGGTATCGGCCGTGACGCAAGCATTCTTGTTAACAAAATTAAAGCAGCTCAATACGTACGTAACAACCCAGGTGAAGTTTGTCCAGCTAAATGGCAAGAGGGTTCTGCAACACTTAAACCAAGCCTTGACCTTGTAGGCAAAATCTAAGGAGTTCGATCAAAATGATACTAGATGCAGATATAAAAACACAACTATCCCAATACCTTCAGTTAATGGAGAACAATATTTTACTTAAAGTAAGCGCAGGAGACGATAACGTATCTAAAGATATGTTATCTCTAGTAGATGAATTAGCTACTATGTCATCTAAGATTACAGTAGAAAAAGTTGAACTAGAGAGAACACCAAGCTTTAGCGTAAATCGCCCTGGCGAAGACACTGGTGTCGTATTCGCTGGTATTCCATTAGGACACGAATTTACTTCATTAGTGTTAGCTTTACTACAAGTTAGTGGACGTGCTCCAAAAGTTGAACAAAAATTAATCGATCAAATCAAAAACATTCAAGGCGAATATCATTTTGAATCTTATATCAGCCTAAGTTGTCATAACTGTCCTGATGTTGTACAAGCTCTTAACGTAATGAGCGTTCTAAACTCTGGTATTACACATACTATGATTGATGGCGCTGCATTTAAAGAGGAAGTAGAAAGCAAAGACATCATGGCAGTACCAACTGTTTACCTAAACGGCGAATCTTTCGGAAGTGGTCGTATGACACTTGAAGAAATTTTAGCTAAAATGGGTAACGGTCCAGATGCATCAGAGCTTTCTGATAAAGATCCATACGATGTTCTTGTTGTTGGTGGCGGCCCAGCTGGTGCAAGTGCAGCAATTTATGCAGCACGTAAAGGCATCCGCACTGGTATCGTTGCTGAGCGCTTCGGTGGTCAAGTAATGGATACTATGGGTATTGAGAACTTCATCAGCGTAAAACGCACTGAAGGTCCTAAGCTAGTAGCAAGCCTTGAAGAGCACGTAAAAGAATACGACATCGATGTAATGAATCTACAACGTGCGAAACGTTTAGAGAAAAAAGAACTTATTGAAGTGGAACTTGAAAACGGCGCTATTCTGAAAAGTAAGAGCGTAATCGTTTCAACAGGTGCTCGCTGGCGTAATGTTGGCGTACCGGGTGAAGCTGAGTTCAAAAACAAAGGTGTAGCATATTGCCCACACTGTGACGGTCCATTATTCATCGGAAAAGATGTAGCGGTTATCGGCGGTGGTAACTCTGGTATTGAAGCAGCTATCGACTTAGCAGGTATTGTTAAGCACGTAACTGTTCTTGAATTCATGCCAGAATTAAAAGCTGATGCTGTATTACAAGAACGTCTTAACAGCTTACCAAACGTAACTGTTCTGAAAAACGTTCAAACGAAAGAAATCACTGGTACTGATAAAGTAAACGGTATTTCTTACATCGATCGTGAAACTGAAGAAGTTCATCACGTTGAATTACAAGGTGTATTCGTTCAAATCGGTCTTGTGCCAAACACAGACTGGTTAGGCGAAACAGTTGAACGTGTTCGCGGTGAAATCGTAACAGACAAGCATGGCGCTACAAACGTACCAGGAGTGTTTGGTGCAGGTGACTGTACAAATAATCCGTACAAACAAATCATCATCTCTATGGGTTCAGGTGCAAATGCAGCTTTAGGCGCATTTGATTACTTAATCCGTAACTAATTATATAGACATGAGTTTTACAAAAGCAGGTGCCAAGGCACCTGCTTTTTTTATAATCCTAATGTATAAACTAAAAATCTCTCATTCCCATTCTTCTCATAAGCACCCGGTAACCTTACTTCCTTCTTCAGCTCAAATGCAGTCTGATTCTCTAAGAAAAAAATATAATCCTCCGAAGGATAGTATAAAATAATATCCACTTCTCTCTCTGTTTCTTCTACCGAAAGCAAAATGTTATTTACTACATTCATAAACACTTGGACAGAAAATGGATTGAAGAAATAAAACCGGTTATCACGTGGATCAATCTCATATTCCTGTGCTAAACAACATTCAAATTGAATTTTATCTTTACTGTTTCTTATCTTCCTTGCATAACGCTCACGGTTTTCCATTGCTTCTTTATAAAACGCTTCATTCATTTCAATTCCAACCGCTGATGCATCGCACTTATGATGCATGTAAAAATTCAATCTCCCTTTTCCACACCCAAAGTCTACAATTCGATCGCTACTTTTTATTTCATATTGATTCAATAACTCATCCAACCCGCTATACGGTGTCGGTTCATAACGGTGATAGTGCATAGATTTATTAAACCCTTTTTGCTCACCAACGGTTTTTATATTTAATACAGCATCGTAATATTGTTCGTTCATTTTTTTCTCCTATTAACAAATGGTACTTATTATTATACACCATGTACTAGAGGAGAATTTTTCATCAAATTAATTGATACGTGAAATTATATCGCTGCAAAATCGAATATATCGACTTAACGACAAATTCCTACAAAAAACAGGAGCTTTCTAGCCCCTGTCTTCCAGCACTTTCAATACAGTCTGTTTCAATATTTCTACTCCATCCATTATACAGCTATGATCAAACTTCATATACGGATGGTGTAATCCAGGTTGTAAGTTCGCCCCTAGTCCAAGCATGACAGCTTTTAAATGCGGTCTCTTCACTGTGTAGTAATGGAAATCATCGCTTCCTGTCGTATACAGTGGTCCAGTACATCCCTCTTCCCCGTATACTTCAAGAATACCTTTTCGCATGAAACGCTCAGCTTCTTCTGACACTTCAGCTCCTGGTACGAGATCAATCCACTCATAAGAAAGTTTAGATCCCATTGATTCAGCTGACTGAATTACTTGCTCTATTTTTCGCTTCAATTCATCTAGTAATATGTTATTTTCTGCTCTTACATCTAAACTAAAATGTCCGTTACCTGGAATAATATTTAGATTATCACCACCAGCTTGGCATCTCGTCATCTTAACAGAATAAGACGTCTGCGGCGGTAACCATATATTTTTCAATCCAATATTGATCATCGAAATGACATCAATTGCATTTATACCTTGATGTGGGCGTGCCCCGTGTGCATCATCTCCATGAATCATACCTTCTAAAAATCCTGCTGCTCCGTGACGAATAGATGGTGCAGCTTGTTTCAAAGGCAGTTCTTCAATCGGCCTTAAATGAACACCAAATAAGAAATCTGCATCATCCACGGCGCCCTTCTCTACCATCTTTAAGGAACCATTTCCTTTTTCCTCTGCCGGCTGAAAAATAAATCTAACAGTACCGCTATCCCATCTCATATTTTTCAATTGTAAAATAAGGCCCATCACAATCGTCATATGAGCATCGTGGCCGCATGAGTGATTCGCTTTAAATTCTCCGTCTACTTCTTGCCATAGTGCATCCATATCAGCACGAATCGCGATAACTGGATTCCCTCTTCCGATTTCAGCAATCACGCCAGGGCAATCATCAAATATTTTATATGAAATTCCTTCTTCTTTTAGAAAGTTAGTAATATAAGCTGTCGTTTCATATTCCTTCCAGCTTACTTCAGGGTTTTCATGTAAATGCTGAAAAATTTCAGTTAAACGCTCTTGTAGTTCTAATGTTTTCAAAGCTTCATTCTCCTTCCCCTAATTACAAACCATTCAGATTAATTATACTTATGAAAAACAGATGTTTTTATGAACATATTGAATTTTAAGAAAAAAGTCAATTATTTATTTTTTAATACCGTTAATACCCGATTTCAACTCACCTTATAAAGATATCCATACAAATAGAACATTCGATATTTTCTGTTTTTATATTGACGCTTACATCTATTTTTAGTTATTATAACTTAATAACGTCTATTTTGCGACAATTCTAAAAATACAAACATAAATAATGAGGAGGCAGTTTATGAAAAGAGAAATACCTTTTAGCATAGCAATAATCCCTATTATCATTACAGTTGCAGTTATGATGGTTACAATTGTTGTATTAGAACAAAGCCCTCACGTCCCACTTATTATCGGTACAACCGTTGCTTCTATCGTCGCTTGGCGATACGGTTACAAATGGAATGACATTGAAGAATCGATGTATAAAGGAATTCGCCTTGCATTACCCGCTATCGTTATCATTATTCTTGTAGGTTTAACGATCGGTGCTTGGATTGGCGGCGGAATCGTCGCAACTATGATTTATTACGGCTTAAAACTTTTAACTCCATCACTATTTTTAGTTTCAATTACAATTATTTGTTCTATCGTTGCATTAGCTATCGGTAGCTCTTGGTCTACAATGGGAACAATTGGTGTTGCAGGAATGGGAATTGGCCTAAGTATGGGAATCCCAGCTCCAATGGTTGCTGGTGCCATTATTTCAGGCTCTTATTTTGGCGATAAAATGTCACCGCTTTCAGACACAACAAACTTAGCCGCAGGATTAACAAATACAGATTTATTCGTACATATTCGTCATATGTTATTTACTACAATTCCAGGTTTAATTATTACTCTTATCGTCTATGCTTTATTAGGAAGAAGCTTCGGTGATAACAATATTGATGCAAAAAGCATCGATCAAACGTTACAAGTATTGCAACAAAACTTTGTTATCTCGCCTTTCCTATTAATCATACCCGTAGTCGTTATGGTATTGGTCGCTAAAAAAGTACCAGCTATACCAGCTATTCTCGTAGGTATTATTTTAGGATTTTTATCACAAGTCTTTATTCAAGGTGGTTCTGTCTCAGCATCTGTCGGTGCACTCCAAACTGGATTTGTCATAGACACTGGAAACAAGCTAGTAGACGAACTATTTAACCGCGGTGGCTTAGATTCGATGATGAATACAGTTTCTATGACAATTGTCGCTATGACTTTCGGAGGAGTACTAGAACATACTGGCATTCTTCGCTCAATTGTAAATCAAATTTTAAAATTAGCGACATCATCAAAAGGACTTATCGCTTCTACTATCGCATCTTGCTTTGCAACGAATCTTACTTGCTCTGAACAATATATTTCGATTGTTGTTCCTTCAAGAATGTATGCAAATGCGTACACAGAAAAAGGGCTACATTCTAAAAATTTATCCAGAGCATTAGAAGATGGTGGAACATTAACTTCTGTTTTCGTACCTTGGAATACATGTGGTGTATTTATACTCGCAACACTTGGAGTCGGTGCATTCGAATATGCTCCTTATGCTATATTGAATTTCATCGTACCTATTATTTCAATCATTTATGGTATAACTGGCTTCACAATTACGAAGCTATCGGATATTGAAAAAGCAGACCTATTGAAAAAACAAAAAGCGCAACTAGAAGCTTAAAATTTTTGAAACGAATACAACGGTAAATTCAGCTCATATATTGCGCGAGGGCGCCCTTGTTGATAGGGCATTTCCTCGCCGCAAATATTGGCATACCTGTAATCAACTAATTTCTTTAACAGCCTTTCCGTCGATCGCCGAGTCACTTGTAAGTACTCAGAAAGATCGGCCGCTGTAAATTTCAATGATGGATGCGACTGACTAAACTGAATAATTTTTGACAAGTTTGCAGGACTAAGCTTCGTTTCCTTCGCTATTTTCATTAATTCAGGATTATCGTTTTTTAAACTTTGTACCCTCTGTTCTTTCGGGAACGGACCAAATAATTCTTTATCACTTGTTAGTATATAAAAGCGGCGCTCTATCGGATTATTTTTTGCGAAACCTTGAGCGATTTTTGCATTTTGTTCCGCTTCATTTATTGTTTTTCCGTAACCAAATCCAATAGATACCACTCCTTCTATATTCGTAAATAAACGATCTATCGCATTTGTTTTTGTACTCGATTCGATATCACCACGAGTTGTATACAAAATAAAAGTCATTTCATCAACTTGTTTAAATGAACCACGTAATTCTTTTGAAATTACATTTAATTGTTCAAACAATCTTTCTTGTAACTCTATAAAGGATATAATACAAGCACCAACAGTAGCTGAATGGCTTTTTGCTAACTCAGCTTTTATTTTTGCATCTTTTAACCCGTGTATAATTGATTGCGTCGGGTCTATCATACGCTCTGAAGGAATACCTATTTTTTGAAGTTCGTCGTAGACAGCGTGAATACTAGTTAAAGCTAAATCGACCTCTCCAGATTGATATTTAGCTAAATGAAAATCAATGATGCTCTTAATTTCATCATTACTCCATAACATATTTTCATAATCCATCACTTGCGGCGTTTCTTTCAGACCGATATCATGGAACACATTTGTAATAAACGAACGATCTACTAAATCAATTGAAATTTTATGAGGTTGAATACTTTGATGATATATTATAGAAAGGAGTGAAGATGCGACAGTTGTCTCGTCTTGCTGTAAGTACGTACTTGGAATTCGTAATTGTTCTCTTATTTCTTTTGCCATATAATAAGGTAAAGCACCTGAGAAAAAGATAACATCACAAGGTTTTAAACGCTTTAATATTTCAGAAGATTCTGCCGGGTGAAGGTAAATATATGGATCAATCTCTATTTCTTCTAGTTTATGAGCAATAGGTAAAAGATTCTCCATAAACTCTTTTGAACCGACAACTGCAATTTTTATCATCATTTTCTCTAACTCCTTATCATTAATTAACGACTATTTAACGTCAACTATATCAAATGTACAAAACCATTGTAAACAGGAAGGGGTCTTTATTCAATGAAAATTACAGCTATTCATCTTTACGCAATTCGTTTACCGCTTCGCGATCCGTTTGTTATTAGTTATGGTTCTTATTCTGATATGCCTTCTATTATCGTCAAAATGGAAACAGATGAAGGTATTATCGGTTTCGGCGAAGGCGTTGCCGATGATCACGTTACAGGTGAATCATGGGCAAGTACTTTCCATGTTTTAAAACATACACTAGCTCCTGCTCTTATCGGACAAAACCCGATGAATATCGAGAAAATACACGATATGATGGACAATACAATTTACGGTATTCCTACTGCGAAAGCTGCGATTGATATCGCTTGTTTTGATATACTCGGTAAAAAATTAAATCAACCTGTATATCAATTAATTGGCGGACGCTACCATGAAGAATTTCCTGTCACTCACGTCTTAAGTATTGCAGGTCCCGAAAATATGGCTGAGGAAGCTGCCTCTATGATTAAGAAAGGTTACCAATCTTTCAAAATGAAAGTCGGCACGAATGTAAAAGAAGATGTAAAACGAATTGAAGCTGTACGTGAACGTGTAGGAAATGATATCGCGATTCGCGTTGATGTAAACCAAGGCTGGAAAAATAGCGCAAACACATTAACAGCACTTCGTTCATTAGGACATTTAAACATCGACTGGATTGAACAGCCTGTTGTAGCCGATGATATTGACGCAATGGCTCACATTCGTTCTAAAACAGATCTTCCTCTTATGATTGATGAAGGATTAAAAGGCTCTCGTGAAATGCGCCAAATTATTAAATTAGACGCAGCTGATAAAGTGAATATAAAACTAATGAAATGCGGCGGCATATATCCAGCTGTAAAACTCGCTCATCAAGCTGAAATGGCAGGCATTGAATGCCAAGTTGGATCCATGGTCGAATCATCTGTTGCCTCTTCCGCAGGATTCCATGTCGCTTTCTCAAAAAAAATCATTACTAGCGTCGAGCTGACAGGACCATTAAAATTCACGAAAGACATCGGAAACTTACATTACGACGTACCATTTATTCGCTTAAACGAAAAGCCGGGACTCGGCATTGAAATAAACGAAAGTACATTACAAGAATTAACCGTCTTTCAAGACGTTGTACGCTAAAGGAGGACTCATACATGACAGTTCTATATGAAGGTTCATTAAAACAAAATAACGAGTCATTTCACGTTACATTACTATCAAGAGAGCATATCGAACAAATTTTATCACTACAAAACGTTGTAATTGAAGCATTAGAAGATAAAGGTCGTTTACAACCACTTTCACAAGAAGAATTTCAATACATTCTAGAAGGAAACGGAATGATGATCGGTGCCTTTATACAAAACGAGCTCATCGCATTTCGTGCCCTACTAGTCCCTCCTATCGACGATGAACATTTAGGGCTTGATATTGGTCTACCAGAAAGTCAGCTACACCGCGTCATCTATCAAGAAATCTCAAACGTTCATCCAAACTGCCGAGGAAATGGTATGCAAAAAATATTAGCCACAGTCATCATGGATGAATTACAAAAAGAAGACAGCAAATACGATTACGTTTGCTGCACCGTTGCACCTTTTAACATTCCTAGTTTAAAAGATAAGTTCGCGCAAGGAATGGAAATTGCTGCGCTGAAGGAGAAGTATGGCGGTAGTATGCGGTATGTTTTTGTGAAGGAATTGCGTAAGGATACAGAAAGAGATTGGACGGATGTTAAAGATATTCCGATGAGTGATGTTAGTGAAAAGCAAGCGTTACTTTCGGAGGGGTATCGTGGATATGAGATGGAGAAAATAGATGGGAATTTCGTTGTGAAGTTTGGACGATAATTCCTACACCCGTAAAAGGAGATGTCCACTGTGACATCTCCTTTTACTTTCTCCTCATTCAATAATTACCTGGTAAATGAGATTATATGAGCGATTTTTTGAATATATTGACCGCAACTCCAAATATATCAGCGATTTTTGAAATATATCGACTTACCGACAAGTATTGACAATAATCGCAACCTATATAAAGCGCATTACTAAACCGTCATCTTCCAACTCGATAACGCTAACCAGTTTTCCATTTCCTTATAATCAGGCATTATCTTCCCAACAAGACGCCAAAAAGATCGATCATGATTTAAATGAACCATATGACACATTTCATGAACAACTACATAGTCAATTACCTGCTGTGGTGCCATCGCTAGCTTCCAATTGAATGTTAGTTGTAGATTTGAATCACAAGTTCCCCACGTACGACTACTATCTGTAATACGAATAGAACGAGGCTTTGTTTTAAAGTTGCTTTGATGTGCTTTAATACTCTTTTCTACTAATGCCTTGCACTGTTTATAGTAAAAACGTTTTAAAGCTTGTTGTATTTTCTCATCCTTAAGCTCATTCACATAAATGTGTAGCTTATCCCCTTCAAAAACTGCATTGTCTTGCGTAATACTTGCATCTTGAGAAATCTGTATCGGATACGTACTCCCTAAATACAGAAAGCCCTCTCCTTGATCATAATCCTTTTCCTGTGGTCCAAGCGCCCGCTCCTGCATTTCCTTACGTGTTTTCTGAATCCAATCCCATTTCTCCTCTAGCAACTGGACTAAGTATTCAACAGGTGTCCCTTTCGGAGCTTGCACCTCAACATTTCCGTAAGAATCTACAAAAAGACGTACTGATTTTTTCTTCTTATAAGTTATATGAAAATTAATTGTCTCACCTGAATATGTATGTATCATTTCATCACCTAGCATATTTGTTTATGTTATTTTTATAAATAAAAAAGAGTAGGCTACAAACGACCTACTCTAGCTATTATACCATTTACTGTTTTAACATAAATGTTACAATGCTTATTTCTTATCCTCTATAGCTTACAGCTAATCCCTTTAAGAAATTCCTTGCGTATCTATCACCGCACTCTTTGTAATTCTTATGGCCTTCTTTTCTTAGTAGAGCGCTTAATTCCCCTTTTGTTACGATGACTCCTACGTCTTCTAATATATCAAGCATATCTTCACTTGTTAATGATAGTGCTATCTTCAATTTTTTTAGAACGAGATTATTAACACTTCCATTACTCTTTAAAGACATCGCTTGTCTATCCGATTGCCCTGGTTTTGGATCTTGTTTTCCTCTTTTAAAAGTAATAAAACCATTCAAAAATGACTCTAACATAACATTATTGCATTTTATTTCGTAATCATATTCAACTACATCAATATCATCAACTTCATCATAGTAACTGTTTTTTAATTTTGTCAGCATCTTTCGCACTTCTTCTTTTGTTACTTCAACGCCACCAAGTTTAAATATCTCCACCATATCTATATCTTTTATATCCAGAGCATATCTTACTCTAATTAAAATATCATTATTGCTTATAGCCATTGTTTGTCCTCCTGAAATGTTGATTATAATAATGCTTTTAGCATGTGTAAATGAATGTCGTTAAGTTACTACTTTAACATTTTAGAGGTTGGTTTTGTAGTCTTAGGTGGATTAATGCTTTTGGGGATGATTTTAAAACAGCAACATATGTTGTTTAGGTACTTTTAATTATCCATTTTAACCCAATTAAATTATAATAATACTAGAGTTAATATGGGAGGGAATCAATATTGAATTATCTAATTGGTTATAAAGATGCTGAACGAAACTTCGGACACGAGGACCCAATGCTAACAGAATATACATATGGAGAGTCAGGATTTAATACCAAAAAGCTCCAAAAAGCACAAAAAAGATGGGATAATCGTGCGAAATTACGGATGGGAATTTACTATTAATTAACACACTTGAAAATGGACTAACCTGATATAGGTTAGTCCATTT
>NZ_JBALMG010000108.1:19761-51793 GCF_036963225.1 Bacillus sp. JJ783
TAAATGAGGTTATTGTTCATTATTTTCATAATTAAATTTAACAAAAAAGGTAGTGCCTTCCGATCCTGTTTGAATTTCTATTTTTGCATTATGACGGGCAGCAATGGCATAACATATGCCTAACCCCAATCCAGTTCCATTATCTTTGGTCGTGTAAAATGGAGTACCCAGTTTCTCAAATACTTCAGGCCTGATACCTTTTCCTTGATCCCGCACTGCAAGCACCACACAATTTTGACCTTCCTTGTAGGTGCTAATGGTTAGAACTTTCCCTGTGCTCATCGCTTCTAAGCCATTACGGTATAGGTTTATTAATAATTGTCGTATCTCATTACGATTTAAAAGTAATTCCGGAATGTCATTTGTATCGACTTGAATATATTTATTTTGATTATACGTATCAATCTTTATTAAAGGAATAATATCGTGGATAATTAAATTTAAATCTAACATCTGCAAATCCGATTTCTTTGTATTACCCATTGAGAGAAATTCAGTAATAATAGAATTGGCACGGTCAAGTTCTTCAATCATTAAATTAAAGTACTTATTATGTTTCTCATAGGTGGGCTCTTCTTTTAATAACTGCAAAAATCCTCGTACTGTTGTCATTGGATTTCTAATCTCATGGCTGATACCTGCTGCCATTTGCCCTATTAAATCTATGTTGGATAACCTTTTCAATTCCTGCTCATATTGCTTTTTTTCCGTTATGTTTTTAAAAATACAACAAATACCATCATCATACGGGTATGCAATAACTTCGTGCCAATATTCATCAGAGATAGAAAAAAATTCAAAATGAACTGTAGTTCGCTCTGACATTGCACGATGAAATTCCTTATACATAACTGCGTCGACGCTACTCGGGAAAACCTCCCATATATTCTTACCTAATACATCTTTTGCTGTTTTTCTTTGTGGAAAATATTGATGCTTATTTACGTACGTAAATTCCCATTTATTATTCAAAGTAAAGAATCCATCCGTAATACTTTCAATCACACTTGTAACTTTTTCATTAGCAGCAGCTAGTTCTCTCGTCCGCTCTTCCACCATGCTTTCAAGTTGATCCATATATAACAAGTTTGAAAACGTAGGAGCTGTGGCATCAACGATAGACTTTGCCAGTTGAATTTGGGAATTATCGTAATTGTGAGCTTTTCCCTCTTTGCCAACGACGATTACCCCTAATACTTCTCCCATTGAAACCAATGGAATCAACAGTAGACTCTTACTATCTATATTTTTTGTTTGAATAACCTCTTGGATCTTGGCTTCATAGCTTTTCTCCATCCAATCCGCTTCTGTCCAATCACAGTCCTTGCTTAACTTCGTTGTTTTAATCGTTGTTTTGTCTAGCGGGTCTAAAAGGTGGGCAGCCATGTTTTTACTCTCTAAAATCTGTCCTAAGTAAAGAAAACATTTATCAAAACTCTCCTGTATCGAGGAACACATTGATAAGTCACGGGTAACATTTAATAACAGCTGCTTCTCGGCAATAAGGTTTTCCTTTTGTGTTAAATTATTTGCGTTTTGAATTGCGACCGCAGCCATATTTACATAAGCTTCAACACTTTGAATTTCTGAATTTGTTAAGTTCATTGGAATTCCATAATCAAATAAAAAAACCAGACCAAATAACTCTTGCCCAAATGAGATAGGTAGAGCTAATAAGGACTTAATTTTGAACGCAGCAACTGGTCTCGGATCCGGCCGATGATCCTTTGATGTATCAGGAATATAAATGGTTTTTTTGGTTTCAATAACTTCTTTTGCCAGTAAGTCTATTTCAGGATCAATTACCTGAGTATCGAGCGTTACGCCATTTATTGTCTCTGGTTTTCCTGCAAACCCTCTAAATGTTCCATCTTCCTGGGGTAAATAGATTCCAACAGCGTTGCACTTAACAATCTCCTCTGATATCGCCATTGTTACACGCTGCAATACTTCACGTAGTTCTAATTTTGTATTTATTATTTTTGTTATATTCGCGAGCCTAGAATATCTCGTCTGATCACTTAACATTCACATAGCCTCCAAGTTATAGGCATAATAAAATAAACATGATAATATCAGTGAAAATCAAGACCAACCTGCCATTTTCGATTTTCTTCTGTATTCTTTTCTTACCCTTGTTTTACATAGAATACCTCACTTACTTATGATACGGTTCACCTTAATTAAAATGAAACAGTGTAACTTTCAAAAGTTACACTGTTTCACTACCTTCTACCACATTAACACCCGCCTCAAACTTATCAAGCAACGCACGCACTTCATCAGTTGATTTCGTGTTCATCAATTGATTTCTTAGTTCAGCAGCTCCAGGGAATCCTTTTACATAAATTTTGAAAAAGCGATGAAGCCCTGTGATTGAGCGTGGTAGTACTTCTGCATATTGATCTTGAAGATCAAGCTGCAGTCTTAGAAGATCAAGGTGTTCTTTACTGCTATGCTCTCTTGGTTCTTTTTCAAAGGCAAACGGATTTTTAAAGATACCTCGTCCGATCATAACGCCATCAATACCATATTTTTCAGCAAGTTCCATTCCAGTTTGACGGTCAGGAATGTCTCCATTGATTGTTATTAGCGTATTTGGTGCAATGCGATCACGTAATTTTTTGATCTCCGGAATTAGCTCCCAGTGTGCATCTACTTGGCTCATTTCTTCTCTTGTACGTAAGTGAATAGAAAGGTTTGCGATATCTTGTTTGAAAATATGCGTTAACCAATCTTCCCATTCGCTTAATTCTTTAAAGCCAAGTCGTGTTTTTACGCTGACAGGTAGTCCGCCCGCTTTTGCTGCTTGAATAAGTTCTGCCGCAACGTCTGGACGTAGAATAAGGCCACTACCTTTTCCTCTTGATGCCACATTCGGTACAGGGCATCCCATATTAATATCGATGCCTTTAAATCCTAGCTCTGCCATACCAATACTCATTTGACGGAAATATTCAGGGTTATCTCCCCAAATATGCGCGACTATCGGCTGTTCATCTTCTGTAAAAATTAAACGACCACGTACGCTTTTCATACCTTCTGGATGACAATAGCTATCTGAGTTTGTAAACTCTGTGAAAAATACATCTGGGCAACCAGCTTCACTTACTACGTGACGGAAAACAACGTCTGTCACATCTTCCATTGGTGCAAGTACAAAAAATGGTCGTGGTAAATCACGCCAAAAATTATCTATCATTTCAAATTCAAATCCTCTCACTATGAATACATCTTTAAACTCTCAATTTATAATTTGTGAAAATCAGCAATATTTATTTTAACTAAAATCGCTTATGAATGGTATTTTTATAAACCAAAAAGCAGATGGTATAGATTTTTTCTATATCAACTGCTTTTTTATTATACCAACTTAAGCCAAGCCACACACTCCACATGAGTCGTATGCGGGAACATATCAACAGGCTGTACTTCCTGTGTTTTATATCCGCCTTCTTCTAGTACTTTTAAATCACGTGCTAATGTTGCTGGGTTACATGATACGTATACGACGCGTTTTGGCTTCATGTCGATGATTGTGTTTAGTAATGCTTCGTCACAGCCTTTACGCGGTGGGTCTACGACCATTGTATCGGCGATTACGCCTTCTTTGTACCATTTAGGAATAACTACTTCTGCTTCTCCTACGCCAAATTCAGCATTTGTCATGTTGTTTAGCGCTGCGTTTCGGTTTGCGTCTTCGATTGCTTCTGGGACGATTTCAACACCGTATACTTTTTTCGCTTTTTGCGCTAGGAATAAGGAGATTGATCCGATTCCGCAATACGCATCAATTACTGTTTCGTTACCATTTAATTTTGCGTATTCTAACGTTTTATCGTATAGCACTTTCGTTTGTTCTGGGTTTACTTGATAGAATGAACGTGCTGAAATCGCAAATTTAATGTCACCGATAAAGTCATAAATATATTCTGATCCGTACAGTACTGTCGTTTTGTCTCCGAAAATAACGTTTGTACGTTTCGTGTTTACGTTTTGAACGATTGATTTTACTTCTGGGAATTTCGCTGCGATTTCTTCAATGATTGCTTCTTTATTTGGCAGTTCAGCTGTACGTGTAATGAAGACAAGCATAATTTCCCCTGTTACTTGTCCGTAGCGGGCCATTACGTGGCGAAGTGTTCCCTTGTTACGCTCTTCGTTATACGCCGAAATACCGTTTTTTTCACAAATACGTTTTACTTCTTGAATTAATGCATCGTTTTCTTCCGCTTGAATTAAGCATGATTCCATATTAATGATGTCATGCGTTCCTTGACGATAGAAACCAGCTACAAGTCCACCTTCACGTTCTCCAATTGGCACTTGTGCTTTATTACGGTATACCCACGGGTTTTTCATGCCAAGTACAGGATGAACAGGAACATCGCTTAGTCCGCCGATGCGCTGCATAACGTCACGTACTTGTTTTTCTTTCGCTTTTAATTGTCCTTCATATGTTAAGTGCTGAAGCTGACAACCGCCGCACTCGTTGTACACGGGGCATTCTGCATCTTTACGATATGGACTTTCTTGATGAAGCTTCATTAAACGACCAAACGCGAAGTTTTTCTTCACTTTAATAATTTTAATTTGTGCTTCCTCACCTGGTAATCCGTTTTTTACGAAAATAGGATATCCCTTCACTTTCGCAACACCGGCACCATCATGTGTTAAATCTTCAAACACTACATCTATAAACTCGTTTTTTTCAACTGGTGGCGTCTTTTTTGTACTCATTTTCCGACCTCTCTTTTTCATAACACTGCGTTACATTTTATCATACTTATATGGTCTATTTCTATTGGAAGAAAAAAAGCTATTGACGATACTTCTCTAGTAATGTTACGCTACTACTAATTTAATACGGACGATGTTACCTCATATATAGTCGATAATATGGATCGAGAGTTTCTACCCGGCAACCTTAAATTGCTGGACTATGGGGAAAACTAATGAATATTAGCCTATGTATAAAAAAGACTCCTATTGATTAGCTTTCTCTCATAGATGAAAGTGAATCCATAGGGGTCTTTTTTTATTTTTCGAAAAGGTCAGACATCTTACGTATGACATGAAACTTCCATTACTTTATTTTTAGTAATATAACGAGCGTTTTATGTAAAAACTTTATACGAACTTCTGAAAGGGGCAACTACATGCAATATGTAATGAGCATTATCGGTATTCTTGTCGTTTTAGGTTTATGCTTTGCTTTGTCAAACAATAGAAGTAAAATCAACTTCCGTGCAATTGCTATTATGATTGGTTTCCAAATTTTAATCGGTTGGTTTATGTTTGGCACAAAGATCGGACAGCAAATTATCATCTTCATTAGTAAAGTTTTCAACAAACTAATTAAACTTGGTACGACAGGTGTCGATTTTCTCTTTAATGGAATTCAAAGAGATTTTGTCTTTTTCTTAAACGTATTACTAATTATCGTATTTTTCTCAGCACTACTTTCTATCTTTAGTTATTTAGGTGTTTTACCATTCATCGTTCGTATTGTCGGCGGTGCACTTTCAAAAATTACTGGTTTACCACGCGTTGAATCATTCCACGCAGTAAATTCTGTATTCTTCGGTTCAAGTGAAGCGTTAATCGTTATTAAAAACGATTTACAGCATTTTAATAAAAACCGTATGTTTATCATTTGTTGTTCAGCAATGAGCTCCGTTTCTGCTTCTGTTACAGCATCATACGTTATGATGTTAGATGCGAAATATGTATTAGCAGCTCTTCCGCTAAACTTATTCTCAAGCTTAATCGTTTGTTCGTTATTAACACCAGTTGATACGAAAAAAGAAGACGAAGTGATTCAAAAATTTGATAGAAGCTTATTCGGAGATAGCTTTATCGGCGCTATGATTAACGGTGCGCTTGATGGGTTAAAAGTAGCTGGTATCGTTGCCGCATTAATGATTGCCTTCATTGGTGTTATGGAAGTTGTAAACTACGTAATTAGCGCCGCTTCAGGTGCAATGGGATATGCTGTTACTTTACAACAAATCTTCGGTTATATACTTTCTCCATTCGCATTCTTAATGGGTATTCCAACTCAAGATATCATCCCAGCTGGTGGTATTATGGGTACGAAGATTGTCTTAAATGAATTCGTAGCAATCCTTGATTTAAAAGGCGCTGCTGCAACATTATCTCCACGTACAGTTGGAATCGTTACAGTATTCTTAATTAGCTTCGCAAGTATTAGCCAAATTGGTGCGATTGTTGGTACAATCCGTGCCCTTTCTGAAAAACAAGGAAGCATCGTATCTAAATTTGGTTGGAAAATGCTATTTGCATCAACACTTGCTTCTATTTTATCTGCAACAATCGCTGGATTGTTTATTTAATAAAAAATCACCTTACTCTTTTAAGTAAGGTGATTTTTTTGATTCTTTATGAAATAGAACGGAATTCAATTACTTCCTCTTTACTAATAAGCTTTCCTTCGTGTATACCTTTTACTGAAATATCAATAATGGATTTATCCTCTCCTTCAAGCTTACCCAAAGAAAATATATAAATTAAATTTCGTTCTTTTAGCATCCATTGCTTGCCATGCCAGGGCCCCGTTATCTTTTGTTCCAAAGATGTTTTTTCTTCTCCAACATACTGACATTCTCCAAACGAAGTTTTTACTATATTTTTCTCAGTATCAATTACTATATTTCGAAATAGCTCTAAGTTTTTACTTGAAACAATTTCTATCTCATGGTTACTTTTTTGCTTAAATTGAAGTTTTCCGTCACTTGTATTAGATAAACTACTATTCTCAACGGCGTTCCTAAAGAAGTTATATTCTTCTTCCGTAACACCAAAATTCGGATGATAAGGCTTCACCTGCTTATCTATGTACCCTGATATATATTTTACATACCATTCTCTATCATTTTCCACATGCTCTCTCATTTTTTTAGTAATAGCCTCTACTTTTTTACGGGTATCACGATCCATCTCAATCGTCATAATATCCGCCGTCACTTCCGCATTCATAAGATGCGGCGGAATATACTCTTCCACACTATTCGCTTTACTCGTTTCACTTTGACAACCGACTATGAATAGCGATATGAGAAGGATATATACTATTTTTTTATATTTCATTTCTATTCTCCACTCCATACATCATTCTTACTTAAATTTATAGCGGTTTTATTATAGTCCAAAACCCTTATATTTTAATAGAAACTACTCTACATATGCAAAATTGCATATTAATAAACCTTTCTCTTACTTTAAAATTAACTTAAATCATTTACCAAAATATACAAATTACAAATGAATAATGTTATAATTTGTAAAAAAATATTGGAGGATATTATGAAAGCCCACGCCCTTTTCGATTTCTTATATTTATTAATTTTAAGCATGAAAAGCTATTATGTATGGGGTATACCTATCTATGTCTTCATTATCCCTCTTATCTTTGTGGTCGGTTATATTATTATCAATTCTAGTAAGAAACGCAAGAATACCTCTATTCAAAGTCACTAACCTACCCTTCACCTAAAAATGATATGATGAACAAGGGTATATCCCCACCTCTCTTATAGCGGTGGGGATTTTAATGTAAGTATGCAATATAATACACAATAGAAGGTGATTTTATGAGAAAATACGCAGCGATTGCTTTATGTACATCTGCTATTCTAGCAGGCTGTAATACTAGCAATGTAAGCCAAGAACCTAAAAAAGAGATAAAGGTACAAGAGGTCAAAAAACAAGAAGAGACGGTGCGGGAACAAGGTAAAATTTCTTATAATCCAATTACGCACGAATCTACAAACGCAAATATTCATATTACAGACATAAAGGATTCTTTAACCGAAGTACAATATAAAATTTGGCGCACTGCTGATGGAAAGGAAAGTGCTAAATCTTTTTCTTCTAAAGAGAAAGATCAACAATTTACACTGCCCTTTGATATAAAAGAATTTGAAGGAAAACGCGGTGAATACCAAATTGAAGCTACAGGAACAACCGAGGGTGGAAAAGCTATTCCACTTACGAAATCTACTATTACTTTCGAGCAAAAAGTTCCTGTTCTTATGTACCACGCAATTGATGATTATCATGGACAAGGTATTAAAGATTTATTCGTATCACCCGCTAACTTTGAAGCACAAATGAAGTATTTAAAAGACAATGGTTATACATTATTAACATTTGAACGCTGGAGCGATATTAATAAAGTAAACAAGCCGATTTTCGTTACATTTGATGACGGTATGAAAAATAATATGAATGCATTTCGCATTTTACAAAAGCTAAAAGATGATACTTTTAAACCAGCGGCAACGGAATATATGATTGTTGATAACGTTGATGTAGAAGGCGCCCTTTCTACATCTGAAATAAAAGAAATGGTTGATTCAGGTATTTTTTCTGTACAATCTCATACAGCAACACACGCAGACTTGCCGAAAATTACAAACTATGACGGAGAGTTAAAAGAATCAAAAGAAAAGCTAGAAAAAATAACAGGTAAGCCTGTTATCGCAATTGCTTATCCATTCGGTCATGTAGACGATAACGTTGTCGCAGAAACGAAGAAATACTATCAATTTGCAACAACAACGAAGCCTGGACAATTCATTACGAAGGGTGAACCTGATGAGTTGTTAAAAATGAAGCGTGTTCGCATACACCATACAACTACTGTGGAGCAATTCGCCTCTTCCATTAAATAAATGTGAGAGCTCAATACATTTTGAGCTCTCTTTTTACGTTATATTTATATATATTTTTAGAATTTTCTTGTATTATATATAGTAAGAAATCTTTCAAACTAAAGGAGATTATACATATGTCATTTGAACAAACGTTAGAGAAGTATGCTGCCCTTGCAGTCAATGTTGGTGTTAATATTCAGCCCGGACAAACTTTATCAATTAGTGCACCTCTTGAGGCTGTACAGTTTGTACGCCTCGTTACAGAAAAAGCATATCAATCTGGTGCAAAACACGTATATGTTGATTGGAATGATGAGACGTTAACACGCTTAAAATTCGATCTAGCTCCTGAAGAAGCTTTCTCTGAATTCCCTTCTTGGAAAGCACATGCTCGTGAAGAATTAGCAAAAGAAGGCGCTGCATTTATGTCCATCTATGCAGAGAATCCTGATCTATTAAAAGGTGTAGAACCAAAGAAAATTGCAACAGCTCATAAAGTAGCTGGAGAAGCGATGAAAGTATACCGTGATTATGTACAAGCAGATAAAGTAAGCTGGTGCGTAATTTCTGTTCCTACGAAAGAATGGGCTGCAAAAGTATTCCCTGACGTAGCGCCTGAAGAACAAGAAGCAAAACTATGGGATGCTATCTTCAAAGCTACTCGTGCTGATTTAGAAAATCCTGTGGAAGCATGGAAAGAACATGATGAAACGCTACATACAAAAGTTGATTACTTAAACGAAAAACATTATACAGCTCTTCATTATACTGGTCCTGGGACAGACTTAACAATTGAACTTCCAGAGAAGCATGTATGGGCTGGTGCTGGTAGCTTAAATGAAAAGAACGTACCATTTATGGCTAACATTCCAACTGAAGAAGTATTTACAATGCCACTTAAAACAGGTGTAAACGGCCAAGTGTCTAGTACAAAACCGTTAGCATTTGCAGGTAACATTATCGATAACTTTACGTTAACATTTGAAAACGGGCGTATCGTAGACTATAAAGCTGAATCTGGTGAGGAAGCTTTAAAACATTTAGTAGAAACAGATGAAGGTTCTCACTTCTTAGGCGAAGTAGCTTTAGTACCTCATGATTCACCAATTTCAAACACAAATATTTTATTCTACAATACGCTATTTGACGAAAATGCATCTTGCCACCTTGCAATTGGAAATGCTTATGCATTTAACTTAGATGGCGGGAAAACAATGTCTAAAGAAGAACTTGCTGAAAATGGTGCAAACGCTAGTATTACACACGAAGACTTCATGATTGGATCAGCTGAGCTTGATATCGACGGTATTACAGCTGATGGAAGACATGAGCCGATTTTCCGTAAAGGTAACTGGGCGTTTTAAGTTAACCATTATAAAAACACATTGGATTACCCAATGTGTTTTTATTTGTTTGGCTTCAATTCAAATTTTATTGTTCTATTTTCATGCGTAAACTCCGGCCTATACGTAGCGATATACGTATTTTCTTTCGCTACGTCAAATAGCATGATATCTTGGATTTTTTCATCTGGTGCTAATTTTTTACTAATGAAGCTATCATAGTTATTATATTCTTTAAATCTTGTACCTTTCTTATCGGTAATCTCAAATTCATAAAATGCAAAAGGTATTTCTTTTTTACTATTATTTTTCACCGTGAAAACAATCCCTAAAATATCATCTTTCTTTTTATCTGTAGTGTAATCTGGATACCCTAATTGAACTGAATCGAGAGTTACTTGCAAACCATCCACGTCCACCGTCTCTCCTATTTTATAAACTTTATCTTGAACGTCCTCTTGTTTACTTTCATCGCTATTTTTAGTTTCTGTGCAAGCACTTAAACTAAAAGCCATGCCACAAATTAAAACAATTCGGCTCACCTTCTTTAACATACTCTTCCCCCCATATGAGACAAGATTTTTATATTTATCCCGCATTAACGGGCAGTAAAACTCCCACCTCAAAATTCAGTTGGAGTAAAGAGGTTAGGTGGGAGATCAACTGCCCGTAAACGCCCGATTGGTGCGGGCTGATAATCAGTGGGGAATGAACAAAACCCCCACTGATTAAAGTTTCACTTTATCATAGCAAAACTCTTTACGTTTTCTTGTCATATTTTGTCGTAGTAATTGCTAACTACACAAATAGAAAAAAGCTATCTTCTACAAAAGATAGCTTTCATGATGCCGATGACACTTTCAGTCCAATTACTCCTAAAACAATAAATAAAATGCAAAATGCTTGGAATAAATTAATATGCTCTTTAAAAAAGTACACACTAATAATCGTAATAAGAAGGGTCCCTAAGCCCGACCAAATCGCATAAGCAATACTTAAGTTAATCTTCTTTACGACGATAGCAAATATACTGAAACAAATACCGTAAAAGACAAAAATAAGTACACTTGGAACGAGCTTTGTTAAACCGTTCGATAGTTTCATCGCTATCGTTCCAGCTACTTCAAAAATAATTGTTACGAGTAATAATAGCCAATATACCATACTAGAATCTCCTTCTCTGTTACCTTATAGAGATTCTAGTATACTACTTATAGTCCTAACGAAATATATTTAATTTCTAAATATTCCTCAATGCCGAAATGGCCTCCTTCACGGCCGATACCACTTTCTTTAAAGCCACCAAATGGTGCTTGTGCAACTGATGGAAGGCCATCGTTTAAGCCGATAATTCCGTACTCTAACGCTTCACTAATTTGGAATGCTTGGCTAATATCTTTTGTGAAAATATAAGCAGCCAAGCCATATGGTGTATTATTTGCTCGCTCGATTACTTCTTCAACTGTTTTAAATTTAGCAACTGGTGCAACCGGTCCAAATGTTTCTTCATTCATACAAAGCATCGTGTCATTTGCCAATCCAATTACTGTTGGCTGAATGAAATAACCATCTAACTCTGCAAATTTATGGCCACCGTATAAAACTTCTCCGCCCTTTTGAATTGCATCTTCAATATGTTCTTGTACTTTCGAAACTGCATTCGCATCAATAAGTGGACCTACAGTTGTTCCTTCGCCGAATCCATCTCCAACTTTAAGCTGCTCTACAGCTTTTGTGAACTTTCCTGCAAATTCTTCGTACACTTCTTCTTGAACAAAGACGCGATTTGTACATATACACGTTTGTCCTGCGTTACGGAATTTCGAACCAATTACCGCTTCTACCGCCTTATCTAAATCAGCATCATTCATAACAATAAATGGAGCGTGACCACCTAATTCAAGCGAAACCTTTTTCATCGTTTGCGCAGCGCTAGCCATTAATTCTTTTCCAATTTCAGTTGATCCTGTAAAGGAAACTTTTCGAACGCGCTCATCTTCCATCCACGTATCAGCAATTGCTTTTGCACTACCTGTTACAATATTTATTACACCTTTTGGAATGTCTGCTTCATGTGCTAATTCAACTAACTTCAATGCAGTTAATGGCGTTTGACTCGCTGGTTTCACAACTGCTGTACAGCCTGCTGCAAGTGCTGGAGCTACCTTTCTCGTAATCATAGCAGCTGGGAAGTTCCAGGGTGTAATAGCTGCCATAACTCCAACTGGTTGCTTCATAACTAAAATACGCTTATTCGGGTGAGAAGCAGGAATCATTTCACCGTATATTCTCTTTCCTTCTTCTGCGTACCATTCAACAAAACTATTTGCATAATTCACTTCACCAAGCGCCTCTGCAAACGGCTTTCCTTGTTCTCTCGTCATGATTGCTGCAATTTCTTCTTTATTTTCATCAATGAGTGTGAACCACTTTTTTAACTTTACTGCACGATCTGCTGCCGTTAATTTTGACCATGATTTAAAAGCTTCATGTGCAGCATCAACTGCTTGCTTTGCCTCTGTAATCCCGCCCTTTGGTACAGTTGCAAATACTTCCTTTGTCGCTGGATTATTCACTTCGATTTGTTCTTGCAGTGTAATCCACTCACCATTTATATACATCGCCTTTTTCTCTAAGTTTACGAACGTCGCTTTTTTATCCAATGTTTTCTTCCTCCTCTATGAACTTCTTAATCTTCCTAGTGGCAGCAGATTGACTTATTTGCAAAAACTCAGCCACTTTATAACTTGATCCATACGTTTTATACGCTTTAAGAATAATATTTCTCTCTACCTCTTCCAACATTCTATAAAGACTTTGTCCGGATTGTTCAACCGTTGTCTCTTGCATAGATAGTGGCAAATCTTCTACCGTTACAAAATCATCAGCAGTGATAACAATTCGTTCAATTACATTTTCAATCTCTCTATTATTTCCTTCCCAAGGGTACCCTACAAACATTTGTAACGTACTAGGAGCTAACTTCACATCACGTCCGTACTTTTTATTAAAATGCTGTAAATAATGATAGATGAGCGGCAAAATGTCTTCTGTTCTATCCCGAAGTGGCGGAATTGAAATTGGAATGACATTCAGACGATAGTATAAATCTTTCCGAAATGTTCCTTGTTTCACCATCATACTTAAATCTCTATTTGTTGCCGCTACAATTCTAACATCCACCTTTTTTAATTCTCTTCCGCCTATAGGGCGAAACGTTTTTTCTTGCAATACTTGCAAAAGCTTCGCTTGAATTTCAAGCGGCATTTCACCAATTTCATCTAAGAAAAGGGTTCCTTTATGCGCTGATTCTAATAGCCCCTTTTTCCCTTCACGATTTGCACCTGTAAAAGCCCCACCTGAATATCCAAAAAGCTCAGATTCGATTAAATTCGTCGGCAATGCCGCACAATTAATTTCATAGAAACTTTCATTCTTCCGGTGACTCACTTCATGCAAATGGCGTACTAATCGGCTTTTCCCCACTCCAGTCTCACCTAATACGAGAACAGTACTATCTACTACTGATACTTTTTTTATTGTTTCGATTATTTTTTGCATAGCGATACTTTTAAAAATAAGTCCTTCGTGTTCATATGTTTCTCTTAATTCTTTTTTATATGTTTTTAACTGATTATCCATTTCCTCTACCTTTTGACGTAATTGATAGAGTTCTGTAAGATCACGAGAATAACTAATCACTCTTCTTAAATTTCCCTCATCATCAAAAACAGGCCTTGTACGAACATGCAAATACTCTCCTGATTTCGTTGTTTGAACAAGTTCAACTGGCCTTTTCTTTTCAATTACTTCTAACGTTGCAGACGGATAAAAAATCCCTTCTTTTTGTAGTTCTTTTACATGCTTTCCTACTAATTCCTTAGCAGAGAGCTGGTAATGTCTTTCACACATACTATTTACACGTACAACGATTCCCTTATCATCCGTAACAAAAATTTCATCAAATGCATATTCAAATACATCTTGTAAATCCATCAACATTCGTTCCTTTTCTGCAACCATTCTAGCCACTCCCTACTTCAAATCCATCGATTCACTTTACTACCTTTATTATAAAATGAATTTTCTGTATTTTATATAGAGTCAGCTAGAATGTTTTCAATTTGTTATTTATACAAATCTATTTATATTTTTCAACACATAATTCGCTGCCTTGAAAAATACAGAATGCCATCGCAACCACACCCTCACTTTGTTTTAGCTTGGCATGGGGCAGGAAAAGGGCCTGACCGATTCTATGCATGGCCAGATGCTCTCTTCCGCCTAAAAAGAAAAGCTTTATGCCCTTTTTTAAGTTATCCCAATTCTTTATACACGAGCGATATTTGCTTGCTCATAACAAGCTAGCAATGATTCTTCAATTATTGTTAAACCTTCCTCAAGTTGCTCATCTGTAATAACTAATGGCATTAACACACGAATAACATTTCCATATGTTCCTGCTGATAGTAGAAGTAATCCGCGTTTATTTGCTTCTGCACATAAATTAGACGCTAATGTTTTATCAGGCGCTTTCGTCTTACGATCTTGAACGAGCTCGAATGCACACATTGCCCCTAAGCCGCGCACATCACCGATGCAATTATATTTGTTTTTCATCTCTTGGAATCGGTTCATTACGGCTTTCCCTAATTCTATCGCTCTATCATTTAATTTCTCTTTTTCTATTACATCAAGCACAGCTAATGCAGCCGCACATCCTAGTGGGCTTCCTGCATACGTTCCGCCAAGTTCCCCCGGTGCAGACTCATTCATAATTTCTTTACGCCCAATCACGCCGCTTATCGGTACACCAGCACCTAATGATTTAGATACCGTAATTAAATCTGGAACGACATCATAATGATCAATTGCAAAGTATTTTCCGGTACGACTAAAGCCTGTTTGAATTTCATCAGCTACAAATAAAATACCGTGCTCTGAACAAATACTGCGTACTTCTTGAACAAATTTCTTACTTGGAACGATAAATCCGCCTTCCCCTTGAACAGGCTCCATTACAACAGCTGCAATTGTTTCTGGCGCTACTTCTGATATGAAGAAGTTCTTAAACTCTTCAATGATAAAATCATCATACTGCTCTTCTGTTAACCCTTCTGGGCGACGGTATTCATATGGGAATGGCGCTTTATATACTTCTGGAGCAAATGGGCCAAATCCAAATTTATATGGTTTTACTTTACTTGTCATCGTCATTGTCATTAATGTACGCCCATGAAATCCTTTAGAAAATGCGATAATTCCAGGTCTCTTCGTATATTTACGAGCAATCTTCACTGCATTTTCAACCGCTTCTGCCCCACTGTTTAAAAACAGCACTTGTTTATCGAAATTACCTGGCGCTAATGCTGCCAGTTTTTCTGCCAATTCAATATATGGCTCATACATCATCACATTAAAACCAGTGTGAATATATTGATCTACTTGTTTATGAAGCGCTTCTTTAACAGTAGGATGACAATGTCCTACATTAATTGTCCCGATTGCTCCTGCGAAATCAATATACTGGTTTCCATCCACATCTGTTACGAGTGCACCATTTGCAGACTGTACAAATGTTGGAATACCATTACTTACTCCTTTTGGTACTATATTTTGGCGGCGTTCTAATAAAGACGCTGCTTTCGGCCCTGGAATTTGTTCATTTACTTTAGCAAATTTTTTTGTGTTCATTGTGTACCCCATCCTTTTTTATACAATGTTTTCTCTTTATATTGCAAGATGTGTGCCAACTCCCCATTTCTAGTATCCATCCCATTCTCTAAATATCTCGGCATAAAAAATAAGTCTATAAAGACTCATATAGAGTCCTTATAGACTTATCAATTCATACATTAGACTTTCCTTGTTTCCAAATAAACTCACCTGTATGAGAAATTAAATCTTCAACAGATTGTAATACTAAATCTGCAAGTGGTTCTAACGTTTGACGATCACCCGTACCAGATAGTACGCCAATTGCATAGCAGTCGCCACCATTTTTCGCTAAATGTAAATCCGTCGGTGTATCCCCGACGACCGCTACTTCACATGTCTCTAAATTAAATCTCTCACAAAACGATTCTACAATTTTTTTATCTGGCTTCTGTGCTGGAAATGTATCTGAAGCTATAACACAATCAAAAAAATCTTCCAATTGATATTGCTTTAAAAATAATTCTGTCGGCGCGAAATCATCAGCTGTAACGACACCTAGAATAAATCCTCTATCCTTTAACGCTTGTAAAACTTTCGGTAAATCTGCCGTCATTCTCATATGTGAACGATGCTCGTACATAAGAGCAAACAACTTTTCACTCACCCATTGATGCATCTCTTCTTCTCTAGATGATGCAATATACTTACAAAGCCCCTTTGCCACATCAAGACTCGTTCCAGCAGCGATCGCACTACGAGGATGAACAAATGCTCCGTCTACGCCAATCTCTTTTAATAAATCCTGCTGCATTGATTCTGGTAATTGATATAAATTTATACATTCTGCAACGAGCTCTTCAGCTACTTTTATCCAAATCGAATGAAAATCCATTAATGTCCCATCTTTATCAAATAGTATTGCTTTTACCTTCTCCATAGCACCGATAAGATAAACTTAACTAAATCTATACAATTCAATCAAATTTACACAAGTTAGTGCTTCATCGTGTTCTCGCAACCCCGAAGGGACGAGGGGTATAACACTCCGCACGAGGCAGTATCGTTACCTCATATTATCAAGCTTTTATTTTACCCATCTTGATAAATTTATCGAAGCATTTAAATCTCTATCGTGATGGATATTGCACCCAACCCAACACAACGCCACTCACGTATTTTTAAACTCTACTGTCCTTCTGGTTGAACTGAATGGTCGTATTTTACTCCGCAACATGAGCAAATCTTGCTTGAGGCGAACCATTTATCAGCTTTTACATACTCAATGCCATACTTCTCGCACTTGTATGACAAACATTGAAAGAAGAAGTTTAATTTTTGAAATGAAAATGCTTTCGATAGTTTTTTGTTTTTTAACAGGTTTGAGATATGTAAGTCTTCCACAACAATTCTCATTGGTTTGGTTTTCACCAATTTAGCTGTTGCTTGATGGATATGGTTATTTCGGATATTCGTAATTTTCCTAGATAACCGCAGGTGCTCAGTTTTAGCTTTTTCATATCCGGCAGATTGAATTTTTACACCTTTTTTAAATCTCCTAGACATATCTCTTTGCGCTGACTTTTTCCTTTTCAAAAGTTTTTTAACCTTAGCATCTTTGTTTATATTTCGTTCTTTCGTACCATTAGAAGCTACAAACAGCTCTTTTAAACCAACATCCACACCAATCGACTCATTGGTTAGTTCTTGGGATTCAAAATCTTCTTGGAACCCTACACTAATACACCAGTGACGACCATCAAATGTAACTCTTGGATTGGATGGTTTTTTGTTTCTTGGTAGTTGTTGGCTTGTTTTCACTTCTCCAATAGACTGAATATCAACTACTTTCTTTCCTATAATCAGTCTTTCATAATTGGCATAAAATCCTTGAATTAAATCTTTTTTGGATTTATAAGAAGTGTGATAACCATTTTTGTACTTTTCGAACGAATGTTTCCTCGCCTTGTCAAAATCTTTTGAAGCCTGTTTGGGAACTTGTGCATTGATGTCTTTTAACCACTCATATCGCTTTCGCTTCTTGATCTTTGTAAATCGTTTCTGTAAAGCTAACTGTGAAACAGCTTTTCCAAATAGCTTATAGTATCTATCACTCATTCTTTTACAATAGTTATAAGCGAATCTTGCAGCACCAGCATGGTTTCTAAGCACTTTTTCTTGTTCAGGCGTTGGAATCAGTCTGACTTTCTTCGCCAATATCATCAGAATTTAACTCCTTTACTGTGCGATTATTCGGGCACTCACCTTTCAGATAATGAAAGATTTGTTCTTCTGAATAGTAGCGTGTTCCACCAGCATTCTCCTAAGACTACTAGGATACAAACCTGTTAATTCCGATACTTGACTAACTCGTGAAAATTTCATTATTATTCTCACCTCATCGAATTTACCATAATGCATAGGTTCGATAGATTCATTAAAGTTTGATAGATTTAATGAAATTTATCTCGTTCAACTAAGGGCGCAATTCCTTAGCCAGTTCTCTTATGAACTTCTCATGTTTTCACATGAGCGCAGACTATATGTTTATCTCTTTAGAGATAGAGGATTTTTCCATCACCATAGGCTTGTGATGTACTCTCGTCAGTTATACGAGATAGTCGTTGAACGTTCATCTTATCAATTTTGACTTAGACGATTCGATGCGGAAGGCCCATTATTCTAGTGTTTAGGATTTAACCTTGCACGATCTGATTGATTTTTTCTGCTTTCGCGACATTCACGCTCGCTATTTCTAGCCACGTTGTAGTTCAATCAGCTTTAGGGATTGCCCGCAGTTAACCCTCACTACTAGCCAATCACTTGACTAGCAGGGCTTACTGATATATTTAATTAACTTTAGTTATAATTAGTTAAATAAATCGTAACAGTTAGTTACCCTACCTCTCTTTTCTTATCTCTTCTAGTGTATCAATAAAGTATGGATATAAAATAAACGAATTGTAAAAATACCATAAAAATCAAACTAACTTCCAATTTACAATTCCTCGATATAATAAAAAAGATGCCTTTACAGGGCATCCTCTTGATGTTCAGGAACAAATAGTTCCAGACAATGATATATATTTTCAAATTCCATTGGTGCATCTCCGCCATATTCACCATCTAAGTTGATCATTAATTTATCAGGTGAATGTACTTTAATACGATTCGCTTGTGTATATAGTACTTTCGGATTGTTAATATGTTCCCCACGCTGCGCTTGTGTTGCTGCTTTAATTAAATCAGCGATAGAACCTTTTTTCAGTACTAATAAATCAAATAATCCATCGTTAATAGATGCATATGGTGCTACTTTTTCGAATCCACCAACTGAACGAGTATTCGTAATTAAAAACATCGTAATTTCTTCTTGTAGCAACTTCCCATCATACTCAATTTCAACATATGTTGGATGTAATGATGGTAACATTTCGATTCCTTTTAAATAGTAAGCAAGTTGGCCTAATACCGTTTTTAGCTTGCTTGGTACTTCATATGTTAATTCTGTAATACGGCCGCCACCAGCGATATTAATGAAATATGTATCATTTGCTCTACCAAGATCTAACGGTACCGTTGTTCCTTCACAAATAATATCCGCAGCCTCTTCAATAACACGAGGTACACCGATCGCACGCGCAAAATCATTTGTCGTTCCAACTGGAATAATTCCAAACTTTGGACGATGCTCATGTCCTACTAAACCGTTCACTACTTCATTTAACGTACCATCACCACCAGCTGCGATAACAACATCAAACTTACGATCCGCAGCTTGCCTCGCTGCCACAGTCGCATCTCCAGGACCAGTTGTCGCATGACAAGACGCTTCATATCCAGCTTGTTCTAATTTTTGTAATACTTCTGGTAAGCTCTTCTTAAATAGCTCACGCCCAGAAGTAGGATTATAAATAATTCTTGCTCGCTTCATCATTTATTAGCACAGGAAATTCCTTATTCATTGAAAAACGAATACACCGAACCCTTATTCAGTATCCCTATGCCTACCTCCTCTCATCTTCCTATCCTTCTTTAATTCCGCTCAAACAGGCAGTAAGAACCCGATTCGTGTAGCCCATCAAAAGTAACTGTTCACTCCTGATAGTTTTGTTTTATTTGACCAAAAATTTATGTCTATCCATTCTCTCACATCAATTTACATATAATGAATAATAATTATCTATTATTTCACGAGATGAAAAAAAACCTCTATGTCTAGATTTATCATTATTCCCACCTTTTTGCAACTATCATACCATAGTTGCTATAGAAACATTTTTTCACTTTTGACAGTTAATCAAACGTTTGTTTAAATTATTTTTCACCATTTAAACAAACGTTTGATTAACTCAGAAAAAACACCCAAATACGGGTGTTTTTTCTGTTTAATCTTTAAGAATCTATACTATTTTAGCGCTTATTAATCTCTTCAAGTAAGATTTTGTTAACAAGTGGTGGATTTGCTTGTCCTTTTGTAGCTTTCATAATTTGACCAACTAAGAAGCCAATTGCACGGTCTTTACCGTTTTTAAAGTCTTCAATAGATTGCTCATTATTATCAAGAATTTCTGTTACAACCTTACGAAGTGTTCCTTCGTCAGAAATTTGAACAAGCCCTTTCGCTTTAACGATTTCTTCTGGGTCTCCACCTTTTTCAATTAATTCGTTAAATACTTTCTTCGCGATTTTAGAAGAAATTGTACCTTTTTCAATTAATTGAACCATTTTAGATAAACCAGCAGGCGTTAACGCAACGTCTTTTAATTCTTTTTGTTGTTTGTTTAAGTATGCAAGTACTTCACCCATTAACCAGTTTGATGTTAATTTCGCATCAGCACCATCTACAATTGTTGCTTCAAAGAAATCAGACATCTCTTTCGTTAATGTCAATACGTGTGCATCATAAACCGGTAAGCCAATTTCTTCAACATAGCGAGCTTTACGTACATCTGGAAGTTCTGGAATAGAAGCACGAATTTCTTCTTTCCACTCATCGTCGATGTAAAGCTCAACTAAGTCTGGCTCTGGGAAGTAACGGTAATCGTCAGATCCTTCTTTTATACGCATTAAGATTGTTTTCTTCGTTGCTTCATCATAACGACGTGTTTCTTGTTGGATGATACCGCCAGATAATAATTCTTTCTCTTGGCGCACTTGCTCATGCTCAAGACCTTTTTGCACGTAAGTGAAAGAGTTTAAGTTTTTCAGTTCTGCTTTTGTACCGAACTTCTCTTGTCCAACTGGACGAAGTGAAATATTCGCATCACAACGAAGAGAACCTTCTTCCATCTTACAATCAGATACACCTGTATATTGAATGATTGATTTTAACTTCTCTAAGTACGCATATGCTTCTTCTGGAGTACGCATATCTGGCTCAGATACGATCTCGATTAAAGGCATACCTTGACGGTTGTAATCTACTAATGAACCTTCAGCTGTATGCGTTGATTTACCAGCATCTTCTTCTAAATGAAGACGTGTAATACCGATACGTTTCTTTTTACCGTCTACTTCGATTTCAATCCAACCATTTTCACCAATTGGCTTATCAAATTGAGAGATTTGGTAAGCTTTTGGATTATCTGGGTAGAAATAGTTTTTACGGTCGAACTTCGTTTCCGTTGCGATTTCACAGTTTAATGCCATTGCAGCTTTCATTGCAAAGTTAACTGCTTCCTTATTTAAAGTAGGAAGTACCCCTGGGTATCCTAAGTCAATTACACTTGTTTGTGTATTTGGCTCCGCTCCGAATTCTGTTGGACTCGCAGAGAAAATCTTTGAATTTGTTTTTAACTCAACGTGAACCTCTAAACCAATAATTGTTTCTAAATTCATCTATGCTCGCCTCCTTACAGACTTGCTTTTTTTGTATGATAGTCTGTTGCTTGCTCAAACGCATGTGCAACACGGTAAATTGTCGCTTCATCGAAGTGTTTACCAATGATTTGTAAACCAAGTGGCATGTTGTTAGCACCGAATCCACATGGAACAGAAATCGCTGGAACACCCGCTAAGTTTACTGGAATTGTTAAAATGTCATTTGCATACATTGTCATTGGATCGTCCACTTTTTCGCCCACTTTAAATGCTGGAGTTGGCGTTGTTGGTCCAATAATAACATCGTAGTTAGCAAATACATTTTCAAAGTCATTTTTAATTAATGTACGTACTTGTTGTGCTTTTTTGTAATATGCATCATAGTAACCAGAGCTAAGAGCAAATGTACCAAGCATAATACGACGTTTTACTTCATCACCGAAACCTTCGCTACGTGTGTTTTTGTAAAGATCTAATAAATTATTTACATTATCAGAACGAACACCGTAACGTACGCCATCAAAGCGTGAAAGGTTAGCAGATGCTTCAGAAGAAGATAATAAGTAATACGTTGCTAGAGCGTATTTAGAGTGCGGAAGAGATACTTCCTCCCAAGTTGCGCCCATACCTTCTAACACTTTTAAAGCAGCTAGTACTGACTCACGAGCTTCTTCGCCAACACCTTCGCCTAAGTATTCTTTCGGTACAGCAATACGTAAACCTTTAACATCGCCTGTTAAACCAGCTAAGTAGTTCCCTACTTCAACGTTTGCAGAAGTTGCATCCATACGGTCAATACCTGAAATAGCTTGTAATAAGTATGCATTGTCTTCTACTGTACGTGTAATCGGTCCGATTTGGTCAAGTGAAGATGCGAATGCTACTAATCCGTAACGAGATACGCGTCCGTAAGTTGGTTTTAAACCTACAACGCCGCAATATGCAGCTGGCTGACGGATAGAACCACCCGTATCAGAACCTAGAGAGAATAATACTTCTCCTGCTGCTACTGCTGCTGCAGAACCACCACTAGATCCGCCTGGAACGTAATCTAAGTTCCATGGATTTTTTGTAGCGTAGAAGCCTGAGTTTTCATTTGAAGAACCCATTGCGAACTCGTCCATATTTAATTTACCGATTGTAACTGTGTCAGCAGCTTTTAGCTTTTGTACAACTGTCGCATCGTAAATTGGATCGAAGTTTGCTAACATTTTGCTCGCACAAGTTGTACGAAGACCGTTAGTTACAATGTTATCTTTTACACCGATTGGCATACCGAATAATAAACCATTATCCTCAGCACCAATCTTTGCATCTAATTCTTTCGCTTTCGCACGTGCATTTTCTTCATCTAATGTAAGAAAAGCTTTTACGTTATCTTCAACATCCGAAATACGTTTGTAAGATTCTTCTACTAAATCCGTAACGGAAATTTCTTTGTTGTTTAACTTCTTATGTAACTCTGATACAGAATGATCAAATAATGACATCGAAATTCCCTCCTCTATTCTAATACTGCTGGAACACGGATTTGATTATCTTTGTGATCCGGTGCATTTTTTAATACTTCTTCTACTGGTAAACCTTTTTCTGGCACATCTTCACGCATAACATTTTTCATAGTTAATACATGAGTTGTTGGTTTTACATCAGTTGTATCTAATTCATTTAACTGTTCTGCAAATGTAACAATTGCATCTAGTTGTTTTTGAAATTTTTCTGCTTCTTGATCAGTAATTGCAAGACGTGCTAAATGTGCTACGTGCTTTACATTCTCAACGGAAATTCTTGACACGGCTAGGCCACCTCCATAATATATCGTTCAATCTACAATACTATTGATGATACCAAATTTCCAGTACTTCAAGCAAGTCAACACACGGCACTTACGGCATTTTTACATAAAAAAAGAAAGGCAAGTGCCTTTCTTTACAATTTACTCTTTATCTAACGATTTATTTTTCGGAAATCTTTCATTATCTTCCTCATTATCACGAATTGTTTTTTGTAATACAAAACAAGACATCGTTAAAAATAATGTTCCTATTAAATAGTACCCTTTTACACTAAGCGTTTCATCTAACGTGTAAATCCCAATTAGCATTCCTGACAGCGCACAAACAAATGAAGTCCATGCTAAAAACGTGAACGCTTGCGTATTTCGTCTTCTCATCGTTCTCCCCCTCGTTAGCTGTACACCCATTATAGATAAATATATTTATCACAATGGATTTTTATGTAAATTTTCTTTTTTCTATTTATTAATCTATCACAAAAAATTGCTATTTTGAAGATAATTTTCTTTCTAATCTGAAAAAACAATCGAAAACATTGACATTTATTTCAATTCCACATAAAATAAAAACAAATATTACGAATCTCGAAATATACGGGAGTGGAAATAATTGTTGCAATATGAACATTTTTTAGACTTACTGCTAGATAACGCCAAGAAACTTTTCTATCCTGAAGAATGGGTAAGCCTTGATTTAACACTTTCCAAGACAGAAGTATTTTGTTTACTTTGGATGGAGCGAAATACAGATATTACAATGACAAAAATTGCTGACCTTCTTGATATACCGATGAGTACAACGACAGGCGTTGTAAATCGCCTTGTAAAAAAGGGATACATTGAACGCTACCGTGATGAAAGCGATCGACGTATTGTATTAATTCGTTTAACAGAAAACGGCGTAATGCTCGTTCAAGAAGTGAAACAAAATGCGGCCCATTACTTTAGCCTAGTGACGGAAGCATTGTCAGAAGAAGAAAAAGCATTCTTACTACAAATCTTCCAAAAGATTATGAATCACATCGCTACGTCACAGCAAAAAACAGAAGAGAAGGTTTCTACACCTAAAATGAAAAATATTCCGATTGAATAAAGCCCTAACTGGGTTTTTATTCAACTATTTACTTCGACACTCGTAATATTCGACATTCGAAACAAAGGGGATAGAATGATGAGAATTATTTTGTATACAGGTAAAGGCGGCGTAGGAAAAACTAGCATTTCAGCAGCAACAGCACTTCAAAGTGCAAAACAAGGATTAAAAACATTAGTAATGAGCACAGATCCTGCTCATAGTTTAGGAGATTCATTTGGTATAAAGCTATCTTCCGAGCCATTAGAAATTCGTGAAAATTTATGGGCACAAGAAATTAATACGATTTATGAAATGGAAAAAGGCTGGGGAAAATTACAGAAATACATTACCTTGCTGTTCACTTCCAAAGCAGCTGATGATATTACAACAGAAGAATTAACGATGTTCCCTGGTATGGAAGATTTAATTAGCTTACTTCGAGTACTCGATTACTATAAACACAACACTTACGACGTCATCATTATTGATTGCGCACCGACTGGAGAAACTTTAGCAATGCTCAGCTTTCCAGACATGCTCGGCTGGTGGATGGAAAAACTCTTTCCTATTAAAAGAAAAGTTTTAAAAGTCGTTCGTCCTGTAGCTCAACCACTCCTTGGTGTCCCCCTTCCAACCGATGATATTATGGACGAATTAACAAATACACTTGAACAGCTTGGAGAAATGAGAGATATTTTATCAAACCGAGAGGTAACCAGCATTCGCGTTGTTGTAAATCCTGAAAAAATGGTCATTAAAGAAGCTCAGCGCAGCTTTACGTATTTAAACTTATACGATTATAACGTTGATGCCATTATGATTAACCGCGTCATCCCTAACACTGTCACCGATCCTTATTTTCAGGCATGGAAAGATACACAAAAGAAATATAAAACATTAATTCAAGATAGTTTTCAGCCACTTCCTATTTACGAAGCTCCGATGTTTGAACAAGAAGTTGTTGGTTTGTCTATGTTAGAACGTGTAGGAGACGCTTTATTTAAATCTGACTCTTCTCCTACGGAAGTGAAATTTAACGGTCGCACACAATATGTAAAAAAGGATGGCGATGAGTATATTTTCGTTCTCTCCATTCCCTTCTCAAACAAAAATGAACTTTCATTAAATCAAAAAGGTGATGAGCTTATTATTCGAGCTGGTTCTGCGAAGCGAAATATCACATTGCCAAAAACATTAACGCACCTTTCTATTCAAGGAGCTAAGTTTGAAGATGATGTACTAAACATTCGGTTTGGAGGTGTAGTACATGCATGATGAACTACTAAGAAAGGTAATTCGTACAAAAATAAAATTCGGTATGCTTATATTAGAAGAGCTACCGAATCCGATTCAGCAATCAGCTAAGCAAGCACTAAATATTTTACAAGAGGAGCTAGCTGCTTATCCGAAAGAACAAGAGCATCCTGAAGATAATTTAAAAAGCATTGTAATTGAATAACTATCTCTGTATAGAGGGCCTTTTTAGGCTTTCTATACCTTTATTGGAGTGATATAAGTTGATGAAAAAACATTCTACTATTATACCTTGGATCATTCCTTTTTTATTTCTCATTCATAACCTTGAAGAAGCTTTCCAGATGCCACAATATCTTGCTAATCAATTTTCAATTCGTTTCATAGACAATAAACAATTTATCATTGCAATTACTATATTAACAACCTTTGTTCTACTCATAGTCATTCTATACCAATTACAAATCTTATCTTCTATTTACTGGATTATTTTTATTCAAGGAGCTATTTTCTTTAACGCTGTTCAACATATTATTTTATTTGTTATTTATCGTTCTTATAATCCAGGAGTAATCTCAGCATCTATCATTATCCTATTTTCTCTTTTCTTATTTTCATCAAAGAAGCTATTAATCTCTAAAAAGAAATTAGCAATCACACTCATTTTTAGTTTACTCTCTTACCCAATCATAATTTGGATGTCCTTATTATTAGCTAGCTGCTTTAATTAAAAAAAAGACCAGGAAAACTCCTGGTCCATCACTCTACTTAACAAACATTGGATTCTATGTTATACAAAATTGGAAGGTACAGAATTAGGGTTTTGTTTGTTAAGTAGATTATATGTTGAACGAGCTAACAGCGGAGGGGTTCCTACTGTTAGTCGTTAAACCCGATAATTATTTTACGATTTTTTCAAGCTCATCTAGTGAAAGATCTACTGAAATGGAACCACCATTTGTTTCTTTCTTAACTGCATCTGTTACTTCTTTTGAATGGTATAATTCAATTACTTTTTTCAGTGTTGGATCATCTTTGTCTTTCGTACGAGCTGCGAAAATATTAATATAGGCCTTTGCATTTTCATTCTTTGGATCTTCTAAGAAAATAGGATCCTTTGCTGGATCTAATCCAGCTTGACCAGCAACACCGTTATTAATAACTGAAGCCGCTACATCTTTTAATACACGAGGTGTTTGCTGTGCGATAACCGGTGTAATCTTCAACTTCTTCGGATTTTCAGCAATGCCGCTTGGATCTCCAAATAGACCAAAATCTTTTTTAAGCTTTAATAACCCAGCTGCATCAAGAAGTTTTAATGCACGAGCTTGGTTCGTTGGATCATTTGGAATAGCAATTTCTGAACCATCTGGGATTTCATTTGCTTTCTTATATTTTTCAGAGTATAAGCCCATCGGTGCAATTTGCGTTGTACCAACAGCTGTAATATCTAACTTATGCTCCTTTTTAAATTGCTCTAAGAAAGCAATGTGCTGGAATGAGTTTAGTTCAATATCTCCATCAGCTAACGCTTTGTTGGGCGTTGTGTAATCAGAGAACTCAACCAGTTTAATCTTAATCCCTTCTTTTTCAGCTTTTTTCTTTAAAATTTCCCAAGCGTCTCCATCCGTTCCAGTTACACCAACGCGAACTACTTTCTCTTTCGCTCCTGCACTTGTGTCTCCACCTGAGCAGCCGCTTAATGCCGAAATCCCTACAATCGCTGATAATACAAATGCTAAAATTTTCTTCATTTTCTTTTCCCCTCTTCCTTTTTATGATCTGCGTAAAAAGACTTTCGCAAAGTAATTCCCTAAATTTTGAGCGACCTGTACAAGAATAATAAGTAAAACGACCGTTACAAACATAACTGACGTATCAAAGCGTTGATAACCATATGTCATCGCTAAGTCACCAAGACCGCCACCACCGACAAGTCCAGCAACTGCAGAAAATTCAATTAAACCAACTGTCATAAACGTGACACCTAAGATTAATGGTGCTAAAGCTTCTGGCACGAGGATTTCAAAAACAATTCTAAGTGGCGAAGCGCCCATTGCTTGTGCTGCTTCAATTACTCCTTTCGGAACAGAAACAAGATTTGTTTCAACCATTCTCGCAATACCAATTGAAGCAACTAACGTCATTGGGAAGATTGCTGCTGCCGTTCCAATTGTCGTTCCAATAACGCTTCTTGTTACCGGACTTAAAGCTACTAAAAAGATAATGAATGGAACCGGACGAATTGTATTAATTACGATATTAAGAATAGAAAAGACCCATTTATTTTCTAAAAAGTTTCCTTTTCTCGTTACGTATAAAAGTAAACCTAGAGGTATACCAAGAATTGTAGCAAATATAAGGGTTACAATTACCATTAAGAGGGTATCCCCTGTCGCATCTAATATGCGAGGCCAAAATATACTCCAATCAACTCGCATGAGCTTCTACCTCCTTCAGCTGCACTTGCAGTCTTAGATGTTGTAATGCTTTTTGAATTTCTTTCTGTTCACCTTGTAGTTCTACAAGAAGATTTCCAAATAGCACATTTTGGAGTTCAATAATATTTCCATAAAGAACATTTACATCGACGTTATAGTTTTTCGCAATATATGATAGTACAGGCTGCCCTGTCTCTTCACCAGTAAAAGTCAGGCGATAAATCTGACCCCCGTTTTGAATTTTCGCTAGAACACTTTCTGGTAGGTGATCATTAATAACAGAGCGTACAAAATTTTGAGTTGTCTTTGTTTTTGGTTGTGTGAAAACATCAAACAGTTTTCCTTCTTCAATTACTTTTCCTTTTTCCATAACAGCTACACGGTGACAAATTTCTTTCACAACGTGCATTTCATGTGTAATAAGTAGAATCGTTAAATTGTACTCTCTATTTACTTTCTTTAATAAATTTAAAATTTCTGTTGTTGTTTCCGGATCTAAAGCCGATGTTGCCTCATCACATATGAGAATATCTGGTGATGTCGCAAGAGCTCTTGCAATCCCAACACGTTGCTTTTGCCCACCTGATAACTGTTCTGGATAATAGTTCGCTTTATCTTCTAAACCAACAAATTTTAGTAGTTCATTCACTCTTTCTTTTATCTCATTCTTCGGCAATTTCGCTAACCTTAATGGATAAGCAATGTTCCCAAACACTGTTCTTGAATTAAATAGATTAAAACTTTGGAAAATCATTCCGATCCTTTGTCTTAGTTTCCGTAATTCTTTCGCCGATAATGATGTAATTTCTTTATCATCTATTGAAATTGTTCCTGCAGTTGGTCTTTCTAACATATTTACTAAGCGTAATAACGTACTCTTTCCAGCACCACTAAATCCGATAATGCCAAAAATTTCGCCCTTTTCAACTGACAGCGTTACATCCTCAACCGCATGAACAGATTGTCCACCTGATTCATATACTTTACTTACATTATTAAAAGAAATCATTTTCTTCCCTCCTATATGCTGTAAAACTTGAAGTAGAGCTTTCGAGGTAAAATAAAAAGTGCTCTCCTTCTTANNTAAGAAGGAGAGCACTTTTATGTACTCGTTCACATCTTCTCATCTTCCAAGCCTACTTTAAGCTTGCTGGAATTAGCACGGTATTAAAAAACCCGTTGCTGAGGTATCGTAGGGCCAGTCCCTCCACCTCTCTGGATAAGAGTGTATCGATTTAATTGTCATTTAATTAATTCTCATTATAGAGCTCAGAATAATAAGAGTCAATACATTTTTCAGAAAAAAATTAATTATCCCTCTATTAAAATTTTCAAATAAAAAATCACAATACAATAGTAATTTTTATAGTTATGTAAAATCCTCCTCACTCATACTTTTAAAAAGGAGAATCTTCGATACTAATTGAATAACAGTATTTGAATATGAATTCGGAGGAAGATAAATATATGAAAACAGCCCTTTTGCTCGTCGATATTCAAAATGATTATTTTCCAAATGGCAAGATGGAATTACGTAATCCAGTAGAAGCAAGTGAATATGCTAGTCAGCTACTACAACATTTTAGAATTAGAAACGAACCTATTTTTCATATCCAACATGTAGCTATAAAAGATAGCGCTACTTTTTTCCTACCCAATACAGAAGGTTTCCATATTCACGAAAATGTCCGTCCACTTAGAGAGGAATCCGTTATCCTTAAACATTATCCAAATAGCTTCCGAGAAACTGATCTTCTAGAACGATTACAACGTTCAGGAATTGAGCACGTCGTAATCTGCGGGATGATGACCCATATGTGTATTGATGCTACGGTAAGGGCTGCTTTTGATTTTGGCCTTCACTGTACCGTAATACACGATGCTTGTGCTACAAAAGATCTTTCATTTAAGAATGCTACTATACCAGCTGTTTATATTCATAATACAATTTTGGCAAGTTTAAATGGAGTATACGCTAATATAATGAGTACAGAAGAGTTTTTAGCGACCTAAAAAAAACACTCCTTTCAGTGAGCAAAACCGAAAGGAGTGTTCTCTTGTCAAACCATAGATTTTCTTTCAAATTGTATTATACAGGAAATCCTCAAAATGAATACTAAAAAATATGACTAATAAGTCAATTTTTCTCGTTGTTTTGTTTCTATTTTCATGTTTATCCCGATATTAATAGGGTTTAGCTAGTTCCAAAGAATAAATAGTAATATTTAGTAATTATTTCTCGATTCAAATTAACTAGCTTCTATTATAAAGATTTTCTCAAAAAGAAGAGATCTTCACAGTATGTGAAGATCTCTTCTACTATTTCTTATAAAGTTTCAGAAGTAGTTTTTGCTTGCATGTGAAGTGCTAAGTAGTCAGGGCCACCAGCTTTAGAGTCTGTACCAGACATGTTAAAGCCACCGAATGGTTGGTAACCTACGATTGCACCAGTACATCCACGGTTGAAGTATAAGTTACCAACGTGGAAGTCTTCGCGTGCTTTTTCAATATGGTCACGGTTGTTAGTAACAACTGCTCCTGTTAAACCGTATTCTGTATTGTTTGCAATTGCAAGTGCATGATCAAAGTCTTTTGCTTTACAGAATGCTACTACTGGTCCGAAGATTTCTTCTTTCATTAAACGAGCATCTTCTGCAACGTCAGCAACGATTGTTGGTTGGATGAACCAGCCTTTAGAATCGTCTCCTTCGCCACCTGATACGATTTTACCTTCTTCTTTACCAATTGCAACATAGCTCATTACTTTATCGAATGCAGCTTGGTCATTAACAGGTCCCATGTTGATATCTTTTGCATCTGGGTTACCTACTGTTAATTCTTTTGTTAATTCAACAGCACGATTTAATACATGATCGTATACATCTTCATGGATTACTGCACGAGAACATGCAGAACATTTTTGTCCTGAGAATCCGAATGCTGATGCAACGATAGATTTAGCTGCTAATTCAAGATCTGCCTCTTTATCAACAACGATTGTATCTTTACCGCCCATTTCAGCGATAACACGTTTTAACCAAATTTGTCCTGGATTTACTTTTGCTGCACGTTCGTAAATACGAATACCTACATCGCGAGATCCAGTGAAGCTAACGAAACGTGTACGAGGGTGATCTACTAAGTAGTCACCAACTTCAGAACCATTACCTGGAACGAAGTTTACTACGCCAGCTGGTAAACCAGCTTCTTCTAATACTTCCATAAATTTCGCTGCTACTACAGGAGTTGTACTAGCTGGTTTTAGTAATACTGTGTTACCAGAAACTAAAGCAGCTGTTGTCATACCTGCCATAATTGCGAATGGGAAGTTCCAAGGAGAAATGATAACACCTACTCCTAATGGAATGTAAGAGAAACGATTATATTCAATTGGACGGCTTTCTACTGGAATACCGTCTTTTAATTTCAACATTTGACGAGCATAATATTCCATAAAATCGATTGCTTCTGCTGTATCAGCATCTGCCTCATTCCATGGTTTACCTGCTTCTTTTACAAGAATAGCAGAGAACTCATGTTTTCTACGACGAACGATTGCTGCAGCACGGAATAAAATGTCTGCACGCATTTCTGGTTTTGACTTTCTCCAAGTTTGGAATGTTGCATCCGCTACTTGCATTGCTTTTTCAGCTAATTCACGGCTTGCTTTTGAAACGCGACCAACAAGTTCCTCTTTATTTGCAGGGTTTACAGAAACAATTTTGTCCTCTGTAGTGATTTTTTCTCCCCCGATAATTAATGGATAGTCTTGTCCAAGATAAGATTCTACTTTCTTTAAACCCTCTTCAAACGCTAATTTGTTAGCCTCTACTGAAAAATCTGTAAATGGCTCATGTTTGTATGCTACTACCATTTTTTTAGCCTCCCCTTAGAAAAACGTTTACATTTTACAACATTATTCTACACGATAATTTAGATTTATTCAAATATTCCTAGACTTATATTTT
>NZ_JBALMG010000109.1:0-35329 GCF_036963225.1 Bacillus sp. JJ783
ATCTGATAATCAAATAGTTTCTGAGAAATAATAAAAGACGGAAACTATAAAAAAAATATTTCTATCAGGCAATGGATTATGAAAATATTAGCTATTAATGGGCATTTTTTTTGCAGTAGAAATCATGGTTTATAAGGTGCCAATCTATTGGTTAGTACGTGTGGGGGATGACTCTGGTGCGCATTAGTTGAGACCGTATCTAATTTATGTTTAATTTTATTAACTCACACCATTCACAAGATTTTCACATAATTAATGACTATACTTATTTACAGGATGTTCAAATGAAAATGATTATCAATAGCAATTTAGATGCATAAAAGTTACTATCTAATTTAATCTATGGACGTTATCATTTTCAAACTAAATTACATTATAAGGAGTATACGTATGAAAAAAACTATGCTTTTAAAATTAGTAAGTATTCTAGCAATTTTCACTTTAATGTTAGTAGCTTGCTCAGATTCAAGTAAAGAAACTTCAAAGGCTAATAAAGGTAATAGTAGTGATAAGCAAAAGACGATTGAAATCACTGATGCTCATGGAACTGTTAAAGTCCCTGTAAACCCAAAGAATGTAGTTGCTTTGGATAACAGAACTTTTGAAACTTTAGCTGATTGGGGAATTAAATTAGCGGCTGCTCCAAAGGATATCATGCCTGCAGATTCAGCATATAAAAAGGATAATTCAGTTGAAAATATTGGGAATCACCGTGAACCCAATCTTGAAATTATTGCAGCTGCAAACCCTGAACTTGTAATCGTTGGTCAAAGATTTGCTGATCATTACGAAGAGATCAAAAAATTAGTGCCAAATGCAGCTGTTATTGATCTTAATTTTGATGTTTCTGAGAAATCTACTACGCCTGGGAAAAACTTAGTAAAAGGACTTAAAGATTCTACAATTACTTTAGGAAAAATCTTTGATAAAGATAAAGAAGCTAAAAAATTAGTGGCTGATTTTGATAAATCTATTGAAACTGCAAAATCTGCTTATAACGGAAAAGATAAAGTTATGAGTGTTATCGTTACTGGTGGGAATATTGGTTTTGCTGCGCCTCACTCTGGTCGCGTTTGGGGACCAATGTATGAAATTTTCGGTTGGGTTCCAGCACTAGAAGTTTCAAATTCTACTGCAGGTCATAAAGGTGATGACGTTTCTGTTGAAGCTATTGCACAAACAAATCCTGATTGGCTTTTCGTATTAGATCGTGATGCTGCAACATCTGATGCAGCTACTTCAACACCTGCTAAGGATGTTATTTCTAAATCACCAGCTCTTCAAAACACAACTGCTGTTTCTAAAAAACAAGTTGTTTATGCACCAGAAGATACTTACACAAATGAATCAATTCAGACTTATATAGAGTTGTTTGGAAATCTTGCAAAAACTTTAGCTAAGTAGTGTAAAGGAGTACGAAACAGTGTCAAAAAATATAATTTCTAGGGTTGAGAATATTTCTCAACCCCAGTTTTATAATCACAATAAATTATGGACAAAACCTTTTATAATAGCGATTATAGTTGTTATAATTTTAGGGATTATATCACTGTTTACTGGAGTTTATGATATACGTGGACAAGAGGATGGAATGGAGATGTTTTTCATAACTCGTGTTCCGAGAACAGTTGCATTAATGCTTACTGGAGCTGCAATGGCGATGGCAGGGCTCGTAATGCAACTCATTACACAGAATCGCTTTGTTGAACCTACTACAACGGGGACTATTGAATGGTCAGGCTTAGGCCTGCTTTTTGTATATTTATTATTCCCTGCCCCGACTTTAGTGCAAAGAATGACTGGTGCAATCATTTTTTCTTTTATAGGAACTATGATTTTCTTTTTATTTTTAAGAAGAGTTAAACTTCGTTCTTCTTTAATTGTCCCGATTATTGGATTGATGCTTGGAGCAGTTATTTCTGCAGTGTCTACTTTTATGGGGCTCCTTTTTCAAATGACACAAAGTATTGAAACTTGGTTTGTAGGTTCATTTGCTAACATTCAGGTGGGAAGATATGAATATTTATGGCTGATTGTTATCATTACTTTGCTTATTTTTATGTATGCTAATAGATTGACTTTAGCTGGACTAGGAGAAGATGTCGCAACAAGCCTTGGAGTTAATTACAATAGAATTGTTCTTTTTGGCACTGCTCTTATCTCTGTTGCAGTTGGAATTGTTGCAGCTGTTATTGGAAACTTACCTTTCTTGGGATTAATTGTTCCAAATATTGTTTCCATGTTTAGAGGTGATGATCTTAGGGGTAATTTACCTTGGGTATGTTTGATCGGAATGGGGACAATAACTGCCTGTGACATCATTTCTCGAACAATTATAAAGCCTTTTGAAGTACCTGTTTCTTTAATACTTGCAACAGTGGGAGCAGTCGTGTTTATTACTATTTTATTGAGGCAAAGAAAACCAAGGAGGCTACGATGATCACATTAGAATATAAAAATAAAGAAAATGTCGAAATCGATTCTAGCCTTCATAATGAAAATAGATCAGCTAGTGCTTTTCGTTCTAAGAAGGAAGCAAGACGTTATTGGATTTTACTGATAACATTGATTGCTTTAGGTCTTCTTTCTTCATATGGACTTTTAGTTTATAACAATCCAGTTCCGATAGATTCACCTTCTTTTATTCCAGTTGTTAAGAGAAGGATAGTAGCTATTGTTGCAATGATTATTGCTGCAGTTTGCCATAGCTTGTCGACAGTTGCTTTCCAATCTATTACGAATAATAAGATTATTACTCCTTCGCTTTTAGGTTTCGAATCACTTTATTCAGCAATTCAAACGAGTACAATATTCTTCTTTGGTGCTAGTGCATTGATAAATTTTAATGGAATTGGATCATTTCTATTCCAAGTTGTTGTTATGGTCGTCATGAGTTTGATACTTTATGGATGGTTACTTTCCGGTAAATACGGGAATTTACAACTTATGCTTTTAGTTGGAATTATTATTGGTACCGGGCTAAATGCTGTGTCAACTTTCATGAGAAAACTACTTGCGCCTTCAGAATTTGATATTTTACAAGCAAGATTATTTGGTTCTGTTAATCATGCAGATCCTGCATATTTTCCTATTGTAATTCCTATGGTCATAATTATAGCAGTATTAATTTTTGCTCATTCTAAGAATTTGAATGTTTTGTCACTAGGAAAGGATGTTGCTACTTCTTTTGGAGTTAAATATCAACCTAGTGTAATTTATACGCTTGTATTAGTTGCTATTTTGATGTCCATTTCAACAGCTCTAATTGGGCCACTTACTTTCTATGGCTTTTTAGTAGCAACTTTGAGTTATCAGGCGGCGTCAACTTATGATCATAGATATATTTTTCCAATGGCTTTTGCTATAGGATTTTTGATAATGACGAGTGCATACTTTTTAATGTATCATGTATTCCATGCTCAAGGTGTAGTTTCAGTTATTATTGAATTATTTGGTGGAATAATATTCTTAACTATAGTTTTAAGGAAGAGGGCTTTATGATAAAAATTGATAATGTTAAAAAGTTCTATACTGATAAGGTGAAAATAGGACCTTTGGATATTGAAATACCAAAAGCGGGCTTTACTTCTTTAATTGGACCAAATGGCGCTGGAAAGTCAACGACACTATTGATGATTGGAAGACTTTTAGATATGGATGAAGGCCAAATTCAGGTAGCGAATATGGATGTTTCTGAATCCAAATCAAAAGACTTAGCAAAAGTTTTGACTATATTGCGACAAGAGAATCATTTTGTAACTAGGCTTACTGTTAGACAATTAGTTGGATTTGGGCGCTTTCCTTATTCAAAGGGAAGATTAACTAAAGAGGATGAATCTATTATTTCTAAATATATCGATTTTCTAGATTTAACTAATTTAGAGAATAGATATTTAGATGAGCTTTCTGGTGGTCAAAGACAAAGGGCATATGTAGCGATGGTATTGTGCCAAGAGACTGAATATGTACTTTTGGACGAGCCTCTGAACAACCTTGATGTTGCTCGTTCTGTTCAAATGATGGAGCATTTGAGACGTGCAGCTAATGAATTTGGAAGAACAATTTTGACGGTTATGCATGACATAAATTTTGCAGCCAAATATTCGGATAAAATTTGTGCTATGAAGGATGGACAAATTGCTGCTTTTGGAACAGTAGAAGAGGTTATGGACCCAACAATTTTAACAGATATTTTTGAAACGAAAATTGAAATTATCAAAGGTCCTTATGGGCCAATCGCTGTTTATTAGTTACAAAATGTGAAAAATGAGTATGTCAAAAAATACTGTAGCTTGTGTAAATCATGCCTGCTACTCTAGTTGAAGTTGCTGTCTGTATTTTATAGGCAGCAGCTTTTTTTAATGCGGTTGCCCATGATAACTCTTAATATTTCTGGCTGCTCGTAACAGTCCTACATGTATTTCATTACTTCCGGTCCTGCGATGCTTCCAACAATAAACTTGTAAATTACTCATGAAATGCAAAGGAACGCTTCGCATTTTCAAGTATTTACCAAACGAAAAATTTATCTCTGTATAACTTTTTATAAGAATTCAGCTTGTTTTTTTTGTATGTAATATTGCATATAAGAGTGTATTGATAAAAGTGTAAGGGGTCACTATAATGAGGGCATAAAGATAAATCACATTTTCGTAGCAATAAAAAAGGAGGAAATAATATGGAAATCGCAATGGCAGTTTTGAAATTTGTAGGTGGCGTAATCCCGTTAATTCAAGAACTTTTGAAAGCATTTATGTAGGTTTATTAGTTAGCTATCATTTATCAATCATTATCATATCTTACTAAAAAAAGAACGGGGTGATTTTTCTGAATATTAAGAAAAACACTAAAAGAAGAAAGTTCCTTGCGTGTTTATTAGTTAGTCTATGCACTATTAATTATTCATCTATTTCCTTCGCAGAAACACAAGCAGGTAATACAACTGATGTAACCAAAAATGCTAGTGGCATTGATACTGGTATAGCAAATCTTAAATATAATAATCAAGGGGTTTTAGCTGTAAATGGTGATAAAGTAGAGAGTTTTGTTCCGAAAGAAAGTATCAGTTCAAATGGTAAATTTGTAGTAGTGGAACGCGAGAAAAAATCACTTACAACTTCACCAGTCGATATTTCGATTATTGATTCTGTGGCGAATCGTACGTATCCAGGAGCGGTACAACTTGCAAATAAAGCTTTTGCAGACAATCAACCGAGTTTATTAGTGGCTAAGAGAAAGCCTTTGAATATTAGTATAGACTTACCTGGCATGAGAAAAGAAAATACAATTACTGTCCAAAATCCGACATATGGTAATGTGGCTGGAGCAGTAGATGATTTAGTATCTACTTGGAATGAAAAGTATTCTAAAACACATACGTTACCTGCAAGAATGCAGTATACAGAATCTATGGTTTATAGTAAATCACAAATCGCAAGTGCCCTTAACGTTAACGCTAAATATCTTGATAACAGTCTAAACATTGATTTTAATGCGGTTGCAAATGGAGAGAAAAAAGTGATGGTAGCGGCATATAAGCAAATATTTTATACCGTAAGTGCTGAACTACCTAACAATCCATCCGATCTTTTTGATAATAGTGTTACTTTTGGTGAGTTAACTCGTAAAGGTGTAAGTAATTCGGCCCCACCTGTTATGGTCTCAAATGTAGCTTATGGTAGAACTGTTTATGTAAAATTAGAAACAACATCTAAGAGCAAAGATGTACAAGCTGCTTTTAAAGCCTTACTTAAGAATAACAGCGTCGAAACGAATGGACAGTACAAAGATATTTTTGAAGAAAGTACTTTTACTGCTGTAGTATTAGGCGGAGATGCGAAAGAGCATAACAAGGTTGTTACTAAAGATTTCAATGAAATCCGAAATATCATTAAAGATAATGCTGAATTAAGTCTTAAAAATCCAGCATACCCAATTTCATATACAAGTACTTTTTTAAAAGATAATGCAACTGCTGCTGTTCATAACAATACAGATTATATCGAGACGACAACTACAGAATATTCAAGTGCTAAAATGACACTGGATCATTACGGTGCTTACGTTGCGCAATTTGATGTATCTTGGGATGAATTCACATTTGATCAAAATGGTAAAGAAGTACTAACACATAAAACATGGGATGGTAGCGGCAAAGACAAAACGGCTCATTACTCTACAGTTATCCCTCTTCCACCAAATTCAAAAAATATAAAAATCGTAGCAAGAGAATGTACTGGTCTTGCATGGGAATGGTGGAGAACAATTATTAATGAACAAAATGTTCCATTAACAAATGAAATAAAAGTTTCAATTGGAGGAACAACATTATACCCAACTGCTAGTATTAGTCATTAGGTATAAAAAGGCGCCCTGTAAGCAAGGCGCTTTTTTACTTAGTCACAAATTTTACTCTTTCCAAAACTGTTCCAATAGAATGACAAGCATGGTACCCACAAGTAATCCATTACTTAAAACATATTGTAAGGAAGAAGGAATTCCGCTAAATGCACTTTCTGGAAGAAACATTATTCCCAAACTGATTAATAATGAAATTCCTAATATAGTTAATCGGCGTTGATTTAATTCTTCACGTAAAATGGATTGAAATGAAATGCCTATTACTTGGACAAATGTTGCTAAAAGTGCGGCATTAGCAATAGGACCTGGTAGCAAGGATATAAAGTTTACAATTGAAGGAATAAAAGAAATTCCTGCTAATATAAGACTTGCTATAAGGAACGACTTCACTTTTCTTTGTCCTGTTAGTTGAATGAATCCTGCTGATGCAGGTAATGGTACAATTCCAATTGTAGAAAACAACGACGAGATAATATGCGATATACCTCCGGCCCACACGCCGCGGTTCAGTATTTGCTTTTCATTTTCTTTAGATAACGGAGCCACTTGTTTTACAGCCGAAATAGCAGCGATTGTATTTGCAACTAAAAGAAATGTAAATAAAGTTGCAGTTAGAGCCATTCCGATATCGAATCTAGGTGTGCCCCAAGAAAATAGCTCTGGTAACTTAACTAACGGTGTGTGTGAAGGCATATGAGATGATTTTCCTAATACAGCATACAAAAGCCAACCACATGAAATTCCAAGTAACACAGCGTAACTTTTCATCCATCCGTTCCCTTTAATTGATAAGAAAGTAATAAGGGCAAAAACAAAGAGCGCAATAGCAGCCGTTGTATAATCAGGATGAGTTACAGCTCCTTGTAATCCCATCATTCCTTTTAGTAACACACCACTAAGCTGAAGAGATAATATTAAAAGAAAAGTTCCTGTAACCAAGGGTGTAAATAAACGTAGAATTCGATGAACAAGCCCTGTTATACCAAGGACGAAGAGTAATATACCTGCAATAATTAATCCGCCTTCTAAAAGTTGTAATACATCCTTTGCACTTTGTCCCTGATGCATAGCGACTTGTCCCAATATGACAAATATACTTACCCATGAACCGGCTGGCCCATCCGCTATGGGATAGCGATGCCCAAACCATGCTTGTATAAATGAACTTACTCCTACAACTAAAAAAGTTCGTTGCATTAATGTTGAGATATCTTCTATTGATAAATGGAATATGCCACCAATAATGATAGGCAATGCAATTGCATTTGCTAATAAAAACACAAACCACTGTAGAATACTAAAGCTCGTATCGACGTATTTTTTATTCATATTATTCTCCCTTGTATAAAAAGAATCTCATAGTAAAAATCCATCCTTTCTACACAGCTAGATTAAAAAGGATGGATTTTGTAAATCTATAAAATCACTTTAATTACATAGATAGATTTTTAATTAATTACCATGTACGGAACGGTAAGAATTTCCCGTTAAGTGTAATCACGATACGAGGGTCGCCACCTTTTGGATCTTCTTGTGTGTCCACACCTAGATTGAAGTTAATTGCACTCATTACACCTTCGCCAGCTTTTTCTAGGATTAATTCTCTAAGAGTTGGTGCGTATTGTAACATCATTTCATATAATCGATATAAGATTGGGTCAGTAGGAGGCATTTGCATTACTTGACCTCTAAGTGGAACTACTGTTAATGCTTGAACTACTTCTTCATCTAATTCTAATAGTTTACCGATTTTTTCTGCTTCTGGACGTGTCATTGTAGCTTGTCCTAATAACGCTGTTACAACCCAAGTCTCAGAGTTTTCACTTACTTTTGAAATTTCTTCCCATGTTAAACCTTTTGCAATTTTTGCTTCCATAATTTTTTGCGTAGCTTCTTGTCTATTCATATCTAATAACTTCCCTTCATTTAAGTAATAATTAATTTTTCATACCATTTAATGCTTTATATCCATCAACTATTAAATCTAATTTACCTGTGTGAGGATCAATAACTAAACCATGTACAGGAACATCTTTTGGAATAAGTGGATGATTTCTTACTAAATCAACATTAGCTTGAGTTGAACCGTTGACATCATCGAATCCAAATAACCATTTTTCAAGGTCAACACCAGCATATTCAATCGCTGATAAAATTTCTGGTGAAGCTACTCCACGATCTAATATTTTTTGAAGTGTTCCTTTTGGATTAGTTTGGCTCGCACCACATCTTTGGTGTCCGATAAGGAAGATTTCATCTGCATTTAGATCATATACTGATGCGACAACACTTTGCATAACACTATCGAAAGCAGAAGCAATTTTACCACCTGCATTTCTGATAACTTTTGCATCACCATCGTGTATATCTAAAGCTTTTGGAAGTAGCTCAATTAAACGAGCGTCCATGCAAGAAACAACAACCATACGTTTTTTAGGCATTTTTGTCGCTTCACGAGGAGCGTATTCTTTATTTTCTACAAATTGTTCATTGAACGATAAAATCTCTTGTAATAACATATTTGTAACCTCCTTTAAATCTAGATGTATTTTTTTGTTGCGTCCTCTGTGTTATAAGTAAATATAACTGATAAACAATGTGATGTAAGAGGATAAACTAAGTATAGTGAATTGTATCGACAAGCAGAATAAGTTGGCGAAACACTTTCTGGCTTTCTACTTTCACGATGAAAGGATTGGTTTATATCATTGATCAAACAGATTTTGAGATACTGAAATTATTAGGAGAAAACTCAAGAATACAATGGAAAGAACTTGGTCAAAAAATACATATGACGGGGCAGGCTGTAGGAAATCGAATTCGAAGATTAGAGGATTTAGGGATTATTGAACAATATACAATCGCAATAAACCGAATCAAATTAGGACAAGTAGTGACTGCATTTGTTACTTTATTCGTAACAACAGCTAATCATCAAGAGTTTATGAATTTCTTTCAAAAAGAAGAAGGGATTTCTGAAGTAGACCGTATAAGTGGTGAGGGATGTTATTTATTAAAAACACATTTTGCTTCCAATGAAGACTTAGATAAATTTCTAGGACGACTATTAGAGTACGGGAATTATCGTGTTAACCTATCAATAGGAAAGTTGAAATAAGGTTTCTTTTCCTTTGAGGGGATAGTAACATTATTTGCTAAATCTTATTTGTATAGAGATAATAAAGTCGTTTGATTTTTATCCCGCATTAACGGGCGAGTTAAAACGATTGGTCACTGGTATTACGCAAAAAATGCTTACTGAGCAATTGAAAGAGCTTGAAAAAGATGGGCTTGTGTCTAGAAAAGTATACAATCAAGTACCACCGAAAGTTGAGTATTCTCTTACGAAACAGGGACAATCATTAAAAGAAGTTTTAAAAGTACTTTGCGATTGGGGAAGCGACTATATTAAGCAAAGATATCCTAATGGTGAAGTGCTAGTGAAAGAGGACGATCATATTTGATTTAGCACTCCTATAATTGTAAGTTTGTTATAATGAACAAGTACTTATACGAAGGGGAGTTTAAAGAGAAAATGAAATCATTTAACATCGATCATTTTATTGCTAGTATCTTGCAGTGGATATTAAATATAGCTCTAATTATATTATCCATTGTTTTATCTATCTTTTTAATTAACGAGACGATTACTTTTATTCAATACATATTTTCAGCGAAGAAATACACACCGTATAAGTTAGTTGAAAGCATCATTGTCTACTTCTTATACTTCGAGTTTATCGCATTAATTATTAAGTATTTTAAATCAAATTATCATTTCCCGTTACGTTATTTTATTTATATCGGGATTACGGCTTTAATTCGATTAATTATCGTGTCTCACGATGAACCGGTTGAGACGTTGTTATATGCAGGGTCTATTCTCGTTTTAGTTATTGCTTTATACATATCCAATATGAGGGATTTGAAGAAAGAGTAGTAGTGCAGGCATAAGTTTGCACTATTTTTTACACCTTGACCTTCAAGTTACTTGAAAGTTTACAATGTAAGTAGGACGTTTGAAATCGAAAAAAATTGAGAAATTAAGTGAAGAGGTTTCTTTTACTTTGGAGGTTATGGAAATGAGTCAGGAATTAAAATTACGTCCTTTAGAACGGGAAGATTTAAAGTTTGTACACGAACTTAATAATAACGCGCATATTATGTCGTATTGGTTTGAAGAGCCATATGAGGCATTTGTGGAGCTGCAGGATTTATACGATAAACATATACATGATCAAAGTGAGCGCCGATTTATCGTTGAGAAAGATAATGAGATGGTTGGATTGGTCGAATTAGTAGAAATCGATTATATTCACCGTAGAACTGAATTCCAAATTATTATTGACCCGAGTTACCAAGGTTACGGTTATGCAGCTGATGCAACGCGTTTAGCAATGGATTACGCTTTTTCCGTATTAAATATGCATAAAATATATTTAGTTGTCGATAAAGAGAATGAAAAAGCTGTACACGTTTATAAAAAGGTCGGATTTATAGTAGAAGGTGAGCTTCAAGATGAGTTCTTCGTTGATGGCAACTATCATAATGCGATAAGAATGTGTATGTTCCAAAAAGAATATTTTAGAGTGAAGAGGCTATAGATAATGATTGTCTATAGTCTTTTTTTGTTGTTCAAAACAACAACTATTTATTGTAAAACGATAAATAGTTGTTGACTTATAATGTGGTCGGGCTTATTATGAGGGTAGCAAAAGGAATGCGGAAAAATTAATTGTGAAATTAAAGGGGAATATATTATGAAAAATAAATTTTTATTAGCTATCGTACTAATATCGTTAGGAGTTACCTGTTTATTAATACACGGTACAACTAGTAAAGTGGCGGCTAATGGGCTTCTTGTAGAACCTTTCTTTTTCCTAGTACCAGTAAGCTACCTATTGTTCTTTAGTGGTATTGGTGTGTTGCTAGTTGGATTTATCACTTCAAAGTTGAAAAAACAGCGATAGATAAATGCTGTTAGGTCAGGAGGGGGTTTTTGTGAAACAAAACGAATTGTCATTATGGTTAAAGTTAATTATCATTCTTTGCGGATGTTTTGGTTTATTGTTCTGCATATATATTGGGCCAGAAACGGGAAGAGCGGTATTGTTATCTTCAGAAAGTTTGAAGGGACTATATAAGCCATTCGTACTGTTCATTTGGATCACAGGAATTCCATTTTTCAGCGCTTTATTTTTAGGGTGGAAAATATGTTCAGAGATTGCTTCAGACAAATCCTTTACTGTGAAAAATGCGAATCGATTAAAGAGGATTAGCATTTTATCGATGACTGAAGGGATTTTATATATCGGAGCATTACTATATATTTTTGTAGCTGGAAGTTATCATACGAGCGTTTTAGTTATTCTGTTACTTATTTTATTCTTCTCGGTCGTTATATCTATTTTTACTTCCTTACTTTCTCATTTAATTAGAAAAGCAAGTGAAATAAAAGATGATAATGACTTAACGATTTGAGGTGCTCTGTTATGACGATTGTAGTAAATCTCGATGTAATGTTAGCGAAAAGAAAAATGAGTGTGACAGAGCTATCTGAGAAATTAGGAATTACAATGGCGAATGTCTCGATATTAAAAAATGGAAAAGCAAAAGCAATTAAATTCTCAACTTTAGAGAAGATATGTGAAGCTTTAGAGTGTCAGCCAGGTGACATTTTAGAGTATAAAAAGGAGGAGTTATGATGAAGAAAAAGTATTTATTGGCGTCTAGTCCGATATTTTTAGGAGTGTTATGTATAATTATGTTTAATATAATTGGTTCTGAAGTGAAGCCAGATGGAACTTTAGTGGAACCATTTTACTTAATTCCATTAGCGTATTTGTTTGCCTTTAGTGGGATTATTGCGATCTTATTTGTAGTACTTTTCTCGATGTTTCGAAAAAAGCAAGAGCGATAAAACACTTACTATGAAATAGAGACATATGATATGGAAGAAAAATAAAAAGTGAGCTGAATAATGATGAACCATTATTTTCACCTTGGAAGACAAGTAGGACCAGCTATTACAGTGGCCGGGGCACAGATGACAATTCAGGCAGTGCATCAGGCCATTCAAATGCAACAACAAGCACAAGTAGCGCAAATGATGCAGAGCCAGTATATGTCGTATTCACAGCTTCCTGTGCAAAGTATACATTATGATGTGTATCCAGCTGGTTTGTTTTCAATTCCATATGGTGCAACATACTTTTTATGAAAGAAAGCGACCGGTAAAAGAGTCGCTTTTTTATATGCCACCTAACTTCATCCCGAGGAATGCGAAGATGATACCAATCATATAAGTCGCGCTTAAATATAAAAATAGTATGCCAAATTTTTTGCGGCTGAAAAGCTGAACGGATTCTAATTTAAACGTTGAAAATGTAGTGAAGGCGCCCATAAATCCTGTGCCTAATAATGATTGCCAGCTTGTAGTTATCCCTTTGCCAATTATATATCCGAGTAAAAATGCTCCGGTTATATTAACGAGGAATGTAGCAATTGGAAATGAAGTTTTATTTCTTTCTTTAAACCAATTACTAATTGCAAATCGTGTAATGGCACCGAAGAATCCTCCTGTTGCTACTAATAAAGCGTTAATCATGATATTTCACCTTCCTCAAGGTGTTTTTGTAGTAAAAAATCTCCAAGTTTATAGCCAAGACCAGACATAATTAGACCGCCTAGCATACTGCAGGATACATATAAAAATGCGATACCAAAATATGAATGATTGATTAACTGTATAGTTTCTACGCTGAATGTTGAAAATGTCGTAAATGAACCGATAAACCCGGTTCCAATTCCAGTAATAACTTCGGAGGATAAGATGTTTAACCGAGCGATATAGGTGGTTAGCAAAGCAAGTAAGAAACAGCCAATTAAGTTAATCGTTAATGTAGCGAGTGGTAATACATGATGCCAAAGCGTATCGATAGTAAAACCTAAATAATAACGGGAAAGAGCTCCGAATATACCAGCTATGCCAACAATAATATATTTCAATTTCTTCACCTCTCTAATAGTTTACTCAAAAAAAATAGACTCCTACCAGTAGTCATACTGGTAGGAGTCATTAGCTAATTCGCATTTACGGCGAACTCCATCGCCTATAAGTTCTATTTATAGTGTACTAAATATTATTTTGGATTACCAATAAATATGTTAACGAAAAGTAGGATATGTATATTCTTTGAAGTTGCAATTTCTCTGTTGTGGATTGTAATTGCTTTACAGTCTTGTCTTCTTAAATGTTATGATTGAATTTCAAGATAATTGCAGTGAGAGAAACAACGATTATTTATTAGCTAAATATAATGATATGAATTTTTCTTTATGGTAAAATATTTCTTGTGTCTTTAATCTGTCTTTATTTAACTGAAAATACAGAAAAATAAAATGTTATTTTACAAAAAAAGGGGTCATGTGTTTTGAAGAAATTTTTAAAAATAGTATTAATATTTATTTTAATAGTAGCTGGTATTCTAGGTGGATTTTTAGCTTATATGACACTTACAAAAGAGCAGCCAGCGAATGTTTTAGACGTAAAGGTTGAAAATAACAAAGAGCGTGTACTGCAGCAAGGAAATGAATTTAAAGTTACAACATTTAATATTGGATATGCTGGATTAGATAAGGATCAAGACTTCTTTATGGACGGTGGAAAAGGTTCTGGTTCGAGTAGTAAAGAACAGACTGAAATAAACTTAAAAAATATGCTTTCATTTTTACAAAATGAGAATAGCGATTTTACATTGTTACAAGAAGTTGATATAAAATCCCACCGATCATTTGATGTAAATGAGCATGAGTTTTTGAAAAAAGGATTATCTGATTATGCTTCGTCATTTGGGAAGAACTACGATACTAAGTGGGTTCCTGTCCCAGTCACAAAACCGCTGGGATATGCTGAGGGCGGATTAAGTACATTTTCTAAATATACAGTTCAAACAGCAACGCGGTTCCAACTACCCGGAATGGAGCCTTGGCCGAAGCGTTTATTCGATTTAGATCGAGCGATTGTTGAACATAAAATCCCTGTTAATAATGGGAAGTATGTTAGGCTCGTAAATGTACATTTATCTGCTTATGATGAGGGCGGAAAAATTAGAAAGCAACAAGCAGAGTATTTAAAAGAATATATGAACAAGTGTTATCAAAATGGTGATTACGTAATATTAGGTGGGGATTGGAACCAGTTACTTTCTAATGTTCAATTAAGTGATCCTAAGTTTGTGAAAGAGCGTCCTGAATGGCTAGTAGAGTTACCAAAGGACTTTGCGGATGGAGGATTTCAATGGGCTGTAGATCCATCTGTTATGACGGTAAGGGATGATGTGAAGAAATATGTGGAAGATGAAAACTTTGTCACTATTATTGATGGATTTATGGTTTCACCGAATGTTGAAATTGTAAATGTACAAGGGAAAGACTTAAAGTTTGAAAATAGTGATCATAACCCAGTTAGTGCGGTATTTAAATTGAAATAATTGATGCGCGGGGCTTAATAGAATATCACATAAAAAGAGCACAATAATGTGCCCTTTTTATACTTGGTAGGAATTTAATTGCTTTTCTCCGCGTTTTCTGCCAAGCTTAAGGAGAAAAATACTTCGAAGAAAGAAATATATAGGTGACACATATGATTGAAGTTAAGACTTCTGAACTTAGTGATGGAGAATTTAATAGAGGTGTATTTGCAACTCGTGATATTAAAAAGGGTGAGTTGATACACTCAGCACCAGTTATCTCTTATCCGAATGAACAGCATGAACACATTGAGAAAACGTTACTTGCTGACTACGCATTTGAGTATGGGGTAAATCATACGGCATTCCTTTTAGGATACGGCATGTTATTTAATCATGCATATAATCCGAATGCAACGTATGATATTGTCTTTGAGAATCATACATTTAACTTCTTTGCTTACAAAGATATAAAAGCGGGAGAAGAGATTCTAATCAATTATAATGGTGAAGTTGATGACGATGAGCTATTATGGTTTGATAAGGAAAAAGAAGAGAACGAAAAATAATTTAATGAGTATAGAAAGGGCACATTCTGTGGGATGTGCTCTTTTTTTTATGGATGTGAGTAAAGTAAAGATTACAAAATAATACCATTTTTCTTTCGTATGGTATAGTAAGATAATGAGGGATAGTGTTTTGTAAAAGTTATATATTTTACAATTTGTTGTCTATATAGTTACATGTCAAGTTTAGTAGCCTATTTGGGTTGCTTTATTATGCGATATATATTTTAATATGAGTGGCACCTCTTATAATGTAAGAGGTTTATAGGTGTCTCGAATTGATTTTAGGTACACTGTATCCACCACTTTAGGTTTATTTCATGTATGTGGGGATATTATGGGCCCGTGGATAGCGGGATAAAAAGATTATAGAAATAGAGGAATCGTAAAATGAATATGCAAGAGGTTTATAAATATTTAAGTACAGTATTGCCTGAAGGTCATGTGAAGCAAGATGAAATGCTGAAGAATCATACGCATATTAAAGTTGGCGGAAAAGCAGATGTGTTCGTTGCGCCTACAAATTATGTTGAAATTCAAGAAGTTATCAAGTATGCGAATCAACACAATATTCCAGTTACGTTTTTAGGAAACGGTTCGAATGTCATTATTAAAGACGGTGGTCTTCGCGGGATTACAGTAAGTTTAATTCATATTACAGGTGTTACTGTAGCGGGGACAACGATTGTTGCGGGGTGTGGTGCAGCGATTATTGATGTGTCACGAATTGCATTGGATCACAATTTAACAGGACTTGAGTTTGCTTGTGGTATTCCAGGTTCAGTTGGTGGAGCGTTATATATGAATGCTGGTGCATATGGCGGTGAAGTAGCTTATGTATTAACAGAAGCAGTTGTAATGACAGGTGATGGAGAGCTATGCACTTTAACGAAAGATGCATTTGAATTTGGATATCGTAAGAGTGTATTTGCGAACAATCATTACATTATTCTTGAAGCGAAGTTTGAACTTGAAGAAGGTGTGCGTGAAGAAATCAAAGAAAAAATGGATGATTTAACGTTTAAGCGTGAATCAAAACAACCGTTAGAGTATCCTTCATGTGGTAGTGTATTTAAGCGTCCACCAAATAATTTTGCGGGTAAGCTTATTCAAGAATCAGGACTGCAGGGTAAGCGAATTGGCGGAGTGGAAGTTTCTTTAAAACACGCTGGATTTATGGTGAATGTTGATAACGGAACTGCGCAAGATTACATTGATTTAATTCATTTCGTACAAAAGACAGTTGAAGAAAAATTCGGTGTGAAATTAGAGCGAGAAGTAAGGATTATTGGAGAAGATCTACAGTAACCTTTGAAGAAAAAAACGTATAAAAGTATGAATTATTTCGAAATAACATTTGGATATTGTTGACAATTTGTTTTCAATTCAATATAATGGCTAATAATTTAACAAATAAAATATACGTTGAAAGAGCCCAGTAGCAGTTTGTCACTGTTATCAAAGAGAGCTAGGGGTTGGTGGAACCTAGCACAAACAAACTTGTGAATTACACTCTGGAGTATCTTAGGTAATGCTAAGCGGAATAGCAATCGATATTATTGCTAAGAGTGGTATGAATAGCTATGCTATTTATGCAAACTGGGTGGTAACACGGTGAATAATCGTCCCTATGTCTATCGTAGACATAGGGACTTTTTGTTTTTAAAAAATAAAGGGGATGACAAAAGATGAATATTATTGATGAATTAGAATGGCGCGGTGCTGTGAATCAACAGACAGATGAAGAAGGTTTACGTAAGTTAGTAGAAGAGAAAAAGATTTCACTATACTGCGGAGTGGATCCGACTGGCGATAGTATGCATATAGGACATTTGATTCCTTTTATGATGATGAAGAGATTCCAATTAGCTGGCCATCATCCTGTTATTTTAATCGGCGGGGCAACAGGAACAATTGGTGATCCGAGTGGTCGTCAATCAGAGCGCCAATTGCAAACGTTAGAAGTAGTCCAGCATAATGTAGATGCATTAACAGCGCAAATGAAAAAGCTATTTGATTTCGGCGGGAATAGCGAAGTGAAGATGGTAAATAACTATGACTGGACACATAAAATAAACATTATCGAGTTTTTACGTGATTACGGAAAAAACTTTAGCATAAATAGCATGTTAGCAAAAGATATTGTCGCAAGTCGTTTAGATACAGGAATTTCATTTACAGAGTTCACGTACCAAATTTTGCAAGCAATGGACTTCCATCATTTATACAAAGAAGAAGATGTTCAATTACAAATCGGTGGTAGTGATCAATGGGGAAATATTACGAGCGGTTTAGATTTAATTCGTAAATTAGAAGGTCATGAGGCGAAAGTATTCGGATTAACGATTCCATTATTATTAAAATCAGATGGTACGAAGTTTGGTAAATCAGCAGGTGGTGCTATTTGGCTTGATCCGGAAAAGACAACAGCGTTTGAATTTTACCAGTTCTGGGTGAATACAGATGACCGTGATGTAATTAAATACTTGAAATACTTTACGTTCTTAACGAAAGAGAGAATTGATGAATTAGCAGCGAAGGTAGAAACAGAGCCTCATAAACGTGAAGCGCAAAAAGTATTAGCAGAAGAAATGACGAAATTCGTTCATGGAGAAGAGGCATTTTTGCAGGCTGTGAAAATTACAGCTGCGTTATTTAGCGGAGATATTAAATCGTTAACAGCTGATGAAATTGAACAAGGATTTAAAGAGATGCCGACATTTGAGTCTTCAAAAGAGACGAAAAACATTGTAGAGTGGTTAGTTGATTTAGGAATTGAACCTTCTAGACGTCAAGCGCGTGAAGATATTAATAATGGGGCTATATCTATGAATGGTGAAAAAGTAACGGATGTAGGCACTGATGTTACTGTAGAAAATTCATTTGATGGAAGATTTATTATTATTCGCAAAGGGAAGAAGAACTACAGCTTAGTGGAATTAGGAGAATAGTTCTTGTGAAAGAGTGGAAGTAGGGAAGATATCTACTTCTGCTCTTTTCATATACACAATTTCGACACAAAAAAGTCAGTATATTTTGATAATTAAAGAGGGTTATATTATTCTTTTGCCGAATAAATAAGTTAGAGAAAATTACGGATAAAAATAGCCCGAACCATGCAGGGCATGATTCGGGCTTATATTCAGATTAGTAAGCTAAGCTGAATAGACCTTTAATGTGTGATAAGTAACGAACGTTACTTGCTTCTTTCATTAATGATGCTGGTAAACCTTTAAGTGGAGTATTGCTTGCTCCGATTGTAGCAACAGCATCTTTACGTCCTAGACTAGCAAGTGTTCCAGAGTTGATAGGTGCGAACTCTTCGAATGCTTTGCCTTCTAGTGCTGCGTATAAGTTGTATCCAATTAACTCACCCATTTGCCAAGCGATTTGTGCAGTTGGTGGGTATGGACGACCGTCTGCAGCGAAGACAACAGCGCTATCTCCAGCAACGAATACGTCTTTGTGAGAAGTAGATTGTAGGTGCGCATCAACTGTTGCACGACCGCGGTTTACTTCAAGACCTGATTCACCAATTAATGGGTTACCTTGTACGCCGCCTGTCCAAACGAATGTGTTAGCAACGATTTTTTGACCGTCTTTTAAGTCGATTTCATTACCAGCAACGTTTGTTACAGGAAGACCTGTTAAGAATGTAACACCGCGTGCTTCTAAGCTAGCAGTTGCACGTTCGATTAAGTGGTCTGGTAATACTGGAAGGATTTTCGGACCTGCTTCAACAAGAAGAAGTTTAACTTCTTTTGGATTTACGCCGTGGCTTTTTGCAAGTTTAGGCATAATGTCAGCAAGCTCACCAACTAGCTCAACGCCAGTTAATCCGCCACCACCGATTACGATTGTAGCATCAGCTTCGTTTTTCGTTTTCGCGTATTCACGAATACGGTCTTCAACGTGTTTGTAGATTTTGTTTGCATCAGCAGCAGATTTTAATACCATGCTGTTTTCTTCTAGTCCTGGAATACCGAAGTAAGCAGTTTTACTTCCTAAAGCAACTACAAGTGCATCGTAAGATAGCGTAGTGCCACCAGCTAGTTTGATTTCTTTGCTATCAACTGAGAATGACTCAACTGTTGCAATTTTAAGATCGATGTCTTTACCTTTGAAAAGCTTTGTAAGTGGCATTGCAATTGCTTGCTCAGCAACGTTACCAGCTGCAAGGCGGTGTAGTTCAGTGATGATTTGGTGTGTTGGGTATTGGTTGATCACTGTAACTTGTGCTTCTGATTTGCTGTAGTATTTACGTACGTTTAAAGCGGCAAGAAGACCGCCATAACCAGCGCCTAAGATGACAATTTGTTTTGACATAGTATGTTATCCCCCGTCTTTACTAATTGTTGTTATAAGTTAAATTATTTATTATTACGTTCTGCACTAACTTGAAGGTATGCGTTCACAAAGCGGAACATTTTTTGTGCTTGTGGGTCTTTTAGTAATTTTAATAGACCGAACAGGCCGATAACTTCGTTGCTTTCGTCAGCACGATCTTTCGCTTCGATAGCAGTTGCAGCCATGCTTTTCACTGTATCTTTTACAGGTTCTACAAGCTCTGTAATTGCACTAACAGTGTCGTTTTTTAATACTTCATCAGTAGCAACAGTTTGAGCGAAGTCATAAGACTTAGTTAAAATGTTAACAAGCTCAGTTAATTTTGGAAGCTGCTCTACTAGTGTTGTTAATGATTCTTGTACCTCAGGTTTTAACAACTGATCAAGTACATCAAGTTGTCCTTGGCTAGCAGAAATTTGTACAGTTTCTTGTTCTGGCTTTGTTTGAGTCATAGTTTCTGGCATCTCCAATTCTCCTTTACGATAGCAATACTTTTATTTTTGATAGGCAAGATAGTAAACGGTTATGAAACTTTATACAAAGTTTCACAAAACACAATAAAATGCCTTTAAATTTATGACAGCAAGTAGGCTGAAAACATAAATTTAAAACCATAACGTCTTACCTATTATTTATGAACTGTCCGATACATGGCTTGTCCGCATAATGGAAAGTTCCCTTATCGGAAAGTGTATATAATATATATCCTATATTATATACTATATACACGTATGTTAACATAAAAATGATTCCTAATTATTTGATATTGAGCCTGTAACCTAGTAATGGCAAGGAATGAAAGCGCATAAATTATTTTATCTATCTTAAAAATGTACCTATATATAAATGGAAAAAGGAAAAAACGGACAAATTTATGTTCATTTTTTCCTTTTTTTATTGTTCATCCTCTGTAAGTAGCATTGATGTGTTACCGCTTTTTTCAAGATGACATTCGCCCCAAGTACAAAGAGAATCGAGAATGGATTCTAAAGACCATCCGTAATCAGTAAGGGAATATTCTACTTTTGGCGGTACTTGATTGTACACCTTTCTTTGAATAACTCCATCTTCTTCTAATTCACGTAGTTGCTGTGTTAACATCTTTTGTGTAATACCAGGCATTAAACGTTTTAGTTCACTCGTTCTCCTTGTACCTTTCGTTAAGTGGCAAAGAATAACGACTTTCCATTTTCCGCCGATAACCTCTAAAGTTGCCTCCACAGGAATATTATATTTTTTCATATGAAAATCTCCTTTGATGAATGTAGATTTCAGTTCTTCAACAAAAGAAGCTAAATAAAGTGAAACTTAAATGTTACTTTTTAGTGCCTATAGCACTTTAAAGTACGTACTTTTTATTATGTTGAATATGTTTCATAATAGCATACGTAAGAGGGAAATGAGTAGTACGGTACTAAAAAGTGCCTATGTTACTTTTTGGTACCTATCGTACTTTAAAGTGCGTTCTTCAAAAAAAGAGTGAAGCCATTCATAATAGCATTTATGAGCAGTAAAGTTATTTTTGTAGAAGATAAAAAGGCCTTTTTATCACACTATTATGATTGGATTTCTCGTATTAAGGAGGAGTTCAATTGAATTCATATACAGTATCTTCTTCGGCTGTTCAGACGAATCGAAGAAGTATGTTTGCTTTATTAGCGCTAGCAATTAGTGCGTTTGGAATTGGTACAACCGAGTTTATTAGCGTCGGTTTATTACCATCTATTTCGGAGGATTTACATGTTTCTGTTACAACAGCGGGTTTAACCGTTTCTTTATACGCGTTAGGAGTAGCATTCGGTGCTCCTGTTTTAACTTCGCTAACTGCTAGTATGTCGCGAAAGACGTTATTAATGTGGATTATGATTGTCTTTGTTATCGGTAATGGAATTGCAGCGGTAGCAACGAGTTTTACTGTGTTACTTATCGCGAGGGTCGTTTCTGCATTTGCACATGGTGTTTTTATGTCGATTGGTTCGACAATTGCAGCTGCACTTGTACCAGAGAATAAACGTGCTAGTGCAATAGCATTTATGTTTACTGGTTTAACCGTTGCGACTATTACAGGTGTCCCAATTGGAACATTTATTGGTCAACAATTTGGCTGGAGAGCGTCATTTATGGTGATTGTGGTCATTGGAATCGTTGCCTTAGTCGCAAACAGCATGCTAATTCCGTCTAACTTAAAAAGAGGTACGTCTGTATCATTTCGCGATCAATTCAAACTCATCACGAATGGAAGATTATTACTTGTTTTCATCATTACTGCATTAGGGTATGGTGGAACGTTTGTAACGTTTACGTATTTATCACCGCTATTACAAGAAGTAACAGGATTTAAATCGAGTACCGTTACAATCATTTTGTTAGTGTACGGAGTTGCAATTGCGATTGGAAATATGATTGGCGGGAAGTTATCGAATCATAATCCAATTCGTGCATTATTTTATATGTTCTTTATTCAAGCAATTGTATTATTCGTACTAACATTTACGGCGCCATTTCAAGTAGCGGGGCTTATCACAATTATTTTTATGGGGCTATTCGCGTTTATGAATGTTCCAGGGCTACAAGTGTATGTCGTTATATTGGCTGAGCGTTTCGTGCCGAGTGCCGTTGATATCGCATCAGCAATGAATATTGCAGCATTTAACGCAGGAATCGCTCTTGGGGCTTATTTAGGCGGTATTGTAACGAACTCGTTAGGATTAATTCATACAGCTTGGGTAGGCGGCATTATGGTAGTAGGTGCTGTTATTTTAACAGCGTGGAGTATGGCATTAGAAAAAAGAGATCAAGCAAAATAAAGGAGAGAAAAATATAATGAAAAATTTACAAAGTAAAACAACATTGCATAACGGTGTAGAAATGCCTTGGTTCGGTTTAGGTGTATTTAAAGTAGAAGATGGACCGGAACTTGTAGAGGCTGTAAAAGTAGCGATTAAAGAAGGGTACCGCAGTATTGATACAGCGGCGATTTATGGGAATGAAAAAGCAGTTGGAGAAGGAATTCGCGCTGGGATAAAAGAAGCAGGCATTTCTCGAGAAGATTTATTCATTACTTCAAAAGTATGGAACGCAGATCAAGGATATGAAACGACACTTGCTGCATATGAAGAGAGCTTAAAAAAATTAGAGCTAGATTATTTAGATTTATATCTCGTTCATTGGCCTGTTGAAGGGAAATATAAAGATTCGTGGAGAGCGTTAGAAACACTTTATAAAGAAGAACGCGTGCGTGCAATTGGCGTAAGTAACTTCCAAATCCATCATCTGAAGGATGTAATGGAAGGTGCAGAAATTAAGCCGATGATTAACCAAGTAGAGTACCACCCGCGTTTAACGCAGAAAGAACTACAAGCTTTCTGTAAAGAACAAAGTATCCAAATGGAAGCATGGTCACCACTTATGCAAGGGCAATTATTAGATAACGAAACTTTACAAGAAGTTGCTGATAAGTACGGTAAAACAACAGCGCAAATCATTTTACGTTGGGATCTTCAAAATGAAGTTGTAACGATTCCGAAATCAACGAAAGAACACCGTATTATTGCAAATGCTAATATATTTGACTTCGAATTAACAAAAGAAGATATGGAAAAGATTGATGCTTTAAATGAAAACCACCGCGTCGGTCCAAATCCGGATAACTTTGATTTCTAAACAAGTAGAGGGAAAGAGTGCAAACAGTTTGCACTCTTTTTTGTTTTGTCTATGCATAAAAAAATGTTCTAACTAAATAATAAACAGTATTAAATTTGTTATTTTATAAGGGGTTGTAGACATGAATATAAAACGATCGTTCAAGCTAATGGCCGCTTTTTTGAGTGTTTTATTTGTATTTGCGAACTTATTATTTCCACTTCAAAAGGCATCCGCAGAAGTTATGGATCATACGAAGTACCAAATGGATTGGAGTTATAGTAAGTCAAAGAAGAAACCAATTCGAACAGAGCTTATTAAAACAGCCGATGGCAAAATTGCTTTTTGCTTAAATGTAGATTTGAAATCTCCAGGCGGTCAAGACTTACCTGAAATGGGCAAAGTAGATATTAACGTGTACCGCGTACTATTAAACGGATATCCACAGAAGAGCCCGCAAGAATTAGGTGTTTCTGATTGGAGAGATGCACATTACGCAACGCAACTTGCGGTGTGGAATGCGTTAAAACAAATCGATATTAACGATTTAGATTTCCGTAATAAAAATGTAGAGAAAGTAACGAAAGATATTGTCGCAAAAGCAAGCGCTAGTGAGGAAATACAAGAAATTACGATGAGTGTAGTACCGTCAGAAGAACAAGAAGCAGTATTAAAAGATGAGTTTTTTGAAACTGGTTTATATACAGTGCAAACAAACGCTAAAAGTGGAACTTATAAAGTACAAGCAACTGGCGCACCAGAAGGCGCGAAGTTCGTAAATGAAAAAGGCGAGGCAAAAACAGAATTTAATGTGGGAGAGAAATTCCGCATTTTAATTCCGAAACAAACGCCAGCGGGTGGATTTAGCTTTAAAGTATCAGGCAATTTAACGAAATTACAAGGAATTGCACATAAAGGTACACCGACTATTCAAAATGCGGTTGTATTACTTGAGCGTAGTGAAGAGAAAACAAGTCCAGAATTAGCTGTAAGTTGGAAAAAAGCAAATGGTCATGATAATAAACCAAATAAACCCTATAAACCAAATGAACCACATAAACCGAATCAATATAACAGATGATGAAAAAAGCTCGTAAACACTATGTTTACGAGCTTTTTCTATTATTCAGCCTCAGAAACTACTGTGAAGCGTTCGTTTACGTGTTTTGGGTTCTCGATTTCATCAAGTGCTGCTACTGCAAAATCTTCGTAACTTACGTAGCTATCACCTTTTGCGTTAACAAGAAGGTTGTCCTTACCAGCTTTGTAAGAGCCAGTGCGTTTTCCTAATGCGAATAGTGCAGAAGGGCTGATGAATGTCCAAGTAATATCATTTGTTTGTTGTAAGATTTCTAAGTTTTTACCTTGGTTTTGAGCAGTTGCAAGGTATTCATTTGGGAAACCTGGTGTATCAAATACACGAGTCGTTTTTTCTTCGTCTACAAATAAGCTTCCTGCCCCGCCCACAACAAGTAATTTTGTATTAGGTGCACCTTTCATAGCTTCAATTAGTACGTTTCCTGCATCTACATGAAGATGTTCTTCGCCTGCTGGAGCGCCGAATGCATTTACTACAACATCGAATGCTTGTAGGTCATTAGATGTAAGGCTAAATGCATCTTTTTCTAAAACTTTTACGTTGTCTTCTATAATTTTTGCAGCATTTCTTACAATTGCAGTTACTTCGTGACCGCGATCTAATGCTTCTTTTAAAATACGACTTCCAGCTTTTCCGCTTGCTCCGATAATTCCGATTTTCATAATGAATCCCTCCAAAGTGTTTTGTTAAAGTGTGTATGTGAAAATGAATGAATTTAGTGTAATTACGATTGTTACAACTTGATGTAATCATTATAGTTACAGGTTGATGTTTTTGTCAATGGGATTATGTATTGTTTTATTATGTGCATTTTATAAATATAAAGTCATAAATAATAACAAATAACACCGTTATGTTACAAAACCTAACATATGGAAGTAATAACCTGTCGAAAAATGTTGATTTTTGAATATTTTTTAAATATAATTCAATTTATGAAGAAAAAGGGAGGGGACTGACAGTATGAATATTTTAGAACAATTCGTTTCATCAACGAATACGATTCTTTGGTCATATATTCTTATCGCAATGTTAATCGGTTTAGGGCTTTATTTTTCTATAAAATTGAAATTCGTACAAATTACTCATTTAGGGGAAATGGTTCGATTAATGGGTGATGGTTTAACTGGAAAGACACGTAAAAAGGGAAGTGTATCGTCATTCCAAGCATTTTGTATGAGTTCAGCAGCTCGTATTGGAATCGGGAACTTAGCTGGTGTAGCGCTAGCTATTTCTATGGGAGGACCAGGAGCTGTATTTTGGATGTGGGTTATTGCGATTATTGGGGCGTCTTCAAGTTTCGTAGAAAGTACGCTTGCGCAAATTTATAAAATAAAAGATGGTAGTGGCTTCCGTGGTGGTCCTGCTTATTATATGGAAAAAGGTTTAAATAAACGTTGGATGGGAATTTGGTTCTCTATCCTTATTACAATTAGTTACGGTTTAATTTTCAACTCAGTACAAGCAAATACAGTGACATTAGCATTTGAAAATGCATTTGGTATTGAGCGTTATGTTGTTGGAATCGTATTAGCAGTATTAGTTGCGGTTATTATTTTTGGTGGTGTGAAAAGTATCGCGCGTATGTCTGAGCTGATCGTTCCGCCAATGGCACTTATTTATATTGCAGTAGCTATTTTCGTTGTTATTAAAAACTATTATTTAATACCGGATATGTTTACAGAAATCTTTAAAGGTGCATTCGGTTTAGATTCAGCTGTAGGTGGCGGTATCGGTGCTGCAATGAAGTTTGGTATTCAGCGCGGATTGTTTGCGAACGAAGCAGGTATGGGTAGTGCGCCAAATGCGGCTGCAACAGCGGATGTAACACATCCAGCTAAACAAGGATTTATTCAAACAATTGGAGTATTAGTAGATACATTCTTAGTATGTACATCAACAGCGTTTATCGTACTATGTTCTGGTGCATATAAGGCAACAAATTTAGAAGGTATTGAATTAACGCAAGTGGCGTTAAGTTCACAAATCGGTTCGTGGGCAAGCGGCTTCTTAGCGATTATTATTTTCCTATTTGCTTTCAGTTCATTACTAGGAAACTATTATTATGGTGAAACGAATATTGAATTTATTAAACAAAGTAAAACTTGGTTAACGATTTACCGTATTGCGGTAGTGGGAATGGTATTATTCGGTTCTGTTGCGACGCTTCAAGTTGTATGGAATATGGCAGATTTATTTATGGGTCTAATGGTAATCACAAACTTAATTGCGATTACACTTCTTGGAAGATTTGCGTATGCAGCATTAGCGGACTATGTGAAACAAAAGAAACAAGGAAAAGATCCAGTCTTCAGTGCAGATTCTATCCCTGGTTTAACGAACACAGAGTGCTGGGACAAGCCAGCAGTAGCAGATAAAGAAAAAGCTGTATAATACAAAAGGAACGAGCATCAGAGAAATTTGATGCTCGGTTTTTTTATGGTGATAAAATAAGGAGAGAGGTAAAAGACGAACATTAATGAGCGTTTTATAATAAAATGTAATTTTTTTAAAGAAAAATGCAGATGTGAGTTGTAATTTGTGTTAGAATGGTTAATGGCTTTAGAATAAGAGATTAGACGACTTTTTATAATCATTTCTATGGTTTTAGGGGTAAATGGAAAGTTCGGTTTATTTCGTATTTCTAATGGTCAGACGTTCAACGTTAATGAAGAGTTAAATGGAGGATTTTATTAATGAAGTTTGTTATGTTTCTTGTAGGATTACTAGTTGTATTCGTACTCGGTTTTCTTATAAGTTCTGATCGTAAGAAGATTAAGTATAAACCAATCGCGATTATGCTTGTTATTCAGCTAGCTTTAACGTATTTCTTATTAAATACGCCAATTGGTTATATTTTAGTAAAAGGAATTTCAGATGGATTTGGAGCGCTTCTTGGATATGCGGAATCTGGAATCGTTTTCGTATTTGGTGGTCTTGTTAATAAAGGAGAGGTTTCATTCTTCTTAACAGCTTTATTACCAATCGTATTCTTTGCCGTTTTAATTGGAATTCTGCAACACTTTAAAATTTTACCGATATTTATTCGTGCTATTGGTACTATGCTAAGTAAAGTAAATGGTTTAGGAAAATTAGAATCATATAATGCAGTAGCGGCTGCAATTGTTGGGCAAGCAGAAGTATTTATTACAGTAAAAGATCAATTAAGTAAAATCCCCAAACATCGTTTATATACACTATGTGCGTCTTCCATGTCGACAGTATCGATGTCGATCGTTGGTTCTTATATGAAAATGATTGAGCCAAAATATGTAGTAACAGCACTTGTATTAAATTTATTTAGTGGTTTCATTATTATTCATATTATTAATCCGTACGATATTACGGAAGAAGAAGATACACTGAAGTTAGAAAATAAGAAAAAACAGTCATTCTTTGAAATGTTAAGCGAATATATTATGCTTGGTTTCACGATTGCGATTACGGTAGCAGCAATGTTACTTGGTTTCGTAGCATTAATTACAGCAATCAATAGCTTGTTTGATTCAGTGTTCGGTATTACATTCCAAGCTATTTTAGGATATATTTTCTCACCATTAGCATTCGTAATGGGAATCCCGCAATCAGAAATGGTAACGGCGGGACAAATTATGGCAACGAAATTAGTATCGAACGAATTTGTTGCGATGCTTGATCTAGGAAAAGTAGCTAGTGATTTATCAGCTCGTACAGTCGGTATTCTTTCTGTATTCCTTGTATCATTCGCGAACTTCTCATCTATCGGAATTATCGCAGGTGCAACGAAAGGGATCGATGAAAACCAATCAAACGTTGTTTCATCATTCGGATTACGACTTGTATACGGTGCGACATTAGTAAGTCTTTTATCGGCGATTATCGTTGGTGTTATGTTATAAAAAGGATGGCCCTAGCTCATAGCTAGGGCTATTTTTTATAGTAAATTTACATAAAAAAACCAATCAATTAGGAATATATTAACATATAAAAATCTTTTAAAATTTATATTGCATTTCGATTAGATAACGCTTACAATTTGATTTGTAGGTGGTATCCATTTCACACGTTAAATACGGTAGAGAAGAAGAGACTACCTGTTATAAATTGCAATTTATGTAAACGCTTACTGATTTTAGAAGACAGTTCAAAATATTTTAAGGGTTCATATTTTTTTAACACCAATGGTCAGACGTCATTCGTTATACGACTGATAACTCATGGAAGTGGAGGATTCACATATGAAGTTAGTAATGTTTCTAGTCGGTTTACTTGTAGTATTTGTACTAGGGTTCCTTATAAGTTCAGATCGTAAGAAAATTAAATATAAACCAATTGCAGTTATGCTTGTAATTCAATTGGTACTTGCGTATTTCTTACTAAATACAAAGGTCGGATTTGTATTAGTAAAAGGGATTGCAGATGGATTTGGCGCTATTTTAAAATTTGCGGAAGCAGGGGTTAATTTCGTATTTGGTGGTCTAGCAAATGATGGACAAGCACCATTCTTCTTAACAGTATTATTACCAATTATTTTCTTAGCAGTACTAATTGGGATCTTACAACATATAAAAGTTTTACCGATTATCATTCGTGCAGTCGGTTTCGTATTAAGTAAAATTAACGGTTTAGGAAAACTTGAATCATATAACGCAGTAGCAGCGGCAATTGTCGGCCAAGGTGAAGTATTTATTACAGTAAAAGATCAATTAAGTAAATTACCAAAAAATCGTTTATACACACTTTGTGCATCTTCAATGTCAACAGTATCAATGTCAATCGTTGGTTCTTATATGAAGATGATTGATCCGAAATATGTAGTAACAGCACTTGTGCTAAACTTATTTAGTGGATTCATTATCATTCATATTATTAATCCATATGATGTGAGCGAAGAAGATGACATTTTAGAATTACAAGAAGATAAGAAACAAACATTCTTTGAAATGTTAGGCGAATATATTATGCTAGGTTTCTCTATCGCTGTAACAGTAGCGGCGATGTTAATCGGTTTCGTAGCATTAATTACAGCAATTAACGGTGTGTTCGATTCAATTTTCGGAATCACATTCCAAAGCATTTTAGGATATATCTTCTCGCCATTAGCATTCGTAATGGGCATTCCAACATCAGAAATGCTAACAGCAGGACAAATTATGGCAACGAAATTAGTAACGAACGAATTTGTTGCGATGCTTGATCTAGGAAAAGTAGCTGGTGAGTTATCAGCTCGTACAGTAGGTATTTTATCAATCTTCCTTGTATCATTTGCGAACTTCTCATCTATCGGAATTATCGCAGGTGCAACGAAGAGTATCGATGGAAAACAATCAAACGTTGTATCTTCATTCGGATTAAAACTTGTATACGGTGCAACGTTAGTAAGTATATTATCAGCGGTTATCGTTGGGGTTATGCTTTAATAAATAACAAAGAAGTCGTTTATCTCTCACTTAGGGAGGATAAACGACTTTTTGTTTAACTTGCTTTATCCAAGTCTTTTTTAAACCGTGGTCTCTCTAAATAAGTTCCCAGTCTCCACACATATTCCACAGGCCCCATTCGGTATTTCTGTAGCCAATAGGTACTAACGAATAATTGAATCGTATAAATTCCAATGGTTAAAAGAATACCAAAGAAATAGCCAATTTTACCGTATAAGCCAAATCCATATGCGTAAAAAATAGTTGTTGTGATAATAGATTGCGCTAAGTAATTACTAACCGACATTTTTCCCATGTTCGCCATGTATGTTAGTAAATGCGCTACCTTTTTGTAATGGAATAATAAAATAATCGTGCTTCCGTAAAAGAAGGTCATGGTTACTGGTGTAAGACTATCTTGTAACATAATTAAAATCGGATGTTTCACGAATATAGCTAAGATTTTAATTGTAAAAGAGAAAATCCCAGTGATAAGCCAAATTTTTTTGACAGCAGGTATATGTTGATTGACCTCAAATAGCCAGCCCTTTTTCCCCACATACATTCCGAGTAAGAAAAGTGGAGACATAAAAATTATTGCGAAAACTGATATGAAAACTAATCCGAATACACCGTTAATCCCCATATAATCAAAAGGATTTTCAGTCAGTCTAAAGTTGACATGATCCATATAGCTTCCAGTCTCATGGACCTTATGTTCCTTTTCGGTATAAGGTGCGAGATCATCGTAGGGGTTCGATGTTGATTCCGATTGGTAAGATGCGAGCATAATGAGTGCTAGTAAAATAGATGCCCAAATGAGCAATGTTTTCGGTTTTCGATTGATGAACATCATTAAGAAAATCCCGATAACCCCGTAGGCAAATAAAATATCTCCCTCCCAAACAAAGGTGCCGTGAATGTAGCCTAGCAGTAAAAGAATGATAATACGTCTTATGTATGTGGGGAAGAATTTCTTTCCTTTCACAATAATACTTTTTTGTAGCAAAATAATACTAAGACCAAATAAAAAAGAGAATAGGGACATGAAATTGTGGGTGCCGAAAAATTGAATAAACCAATTAGCACCTTCATCAAGTGGTCCAAATATGTAAGTTGGTTTTTCACTGGCGAAGACTCCAAATTGAATTAAGGTCATATTGACAAGTAAAATACCAAACAAAGCGAAACCACGGATTGCATCAACAGCTTCTACACGCTGATTCATTTTTTCTCTCCTCGTATATTATTTTATATTGAAAATAATACCATTTTCTTATTGGTACTATGTCAAATACAAGGGAATTTAAGGTGATTTTAAGCTAGAGAGAAAATAAAAAAATCACCTTAATCCATTCATTAAGGTGATTAAAATACTATTCAGCCGGAGGCGTAAATGTACGTTTTTCTAATTCAGCATCTAGCATAAACAGTGCGTTTGAATCGCTTGTAATACGTTTTAATTTTTGGATGATGCTATCGAATGAAGCTTCTTCTTCTACTTGCTCGTCAACGAACCATTTTAAGAAGGTAATTGTTGCGTGTTCACGCTCATCCCACGCAATATCAGATAAGTTATAAATGCGCTTCGTTACTTCACGCTCGTGCTCAAGTGCGACTTCAAAAGCATTCAATACAGACTCATATTCATTATTAGGATGATCAAATCCAGTAATAATAGCGCGCTCACCACGGTCATTAATGTAGTTGTAAAGTTTCATTGCGTGGAAACGCTCTTCTTCAGCTTGTACAAGGAAAAAGTTAGCGAATCCATCATAGCTTTCCGCTGTACAGTAAGCAGCCATTGCCATATAAGCGTGGGCAGAGTAAAATTCAAAATTCATTTGTTCATTTAGTGCGTCGTGCAATTTTTTAGATAACATAAAATCCCCCTTATTATTTTGACAAGAACATTATATCACAATTGATAATATTCTCATTTAGATGTTTCGAACCTTTTTGAAAGCTTTGTGACGTGTGTTTCCATAATGTCTTGTAAATCCAAATCATATTTTTGTGAAAGAATAATAAGATTAGATAGGACATCACCAAGTTCTTCTTTTAGTTCTTGTTTTAGCTCATCTTGTGTTTTTGTTTGTTCATCAGGGCGATCACGACCGATTTCAATTGCGCGAACAACGCGTGAAACTTCCCCAACTTCCTCAGTTAAGAAATTTAAGCGAATAAAGGAATTATACTGTGACCAGCTTCGTTTTTCATAAAATTCCTCAACCCATCTTTGAAATGCGACGATATCCATTTCTTTCTCATCCCTTCAATATGTTGTACAATACCCATTGTATCATAACAATATATAGTTTCGGGGTGTAGGAATGAGGAAGATTTGTGTGTTTGCAGGTTCAAATTTAGGGGAGAGACCAGAATTTAAAGAGCAGGCAATAGAGTTAGGGAAAATATTTGTTGAGAACGATTATGAGCTTGTATACGGCGGTTCATGCGTTGGATTAATGGGAGAAGTGGCAAATGAAGTTCTTCGCCTAGGTGGACGTGTAACAGGTGTTATGCCGCGTGGTTTATTCCGTGGTGAAATTGTTCATACAGGACTAACAGAATTAATTGAAGTAGAAACGATGCATGAGCGTAAGGCGAAAATGGCAGAGCTTGCGGATGCTTTCATTGCATTACCAGGTGGATACGGAACGTTTGAGGAATTATTTGAAGTTGTATGTTGGTCACAAATTGGTATACATGATAAGCCAGTTGGTTTATTGAACATTAAAGACTTTTACGGACCAATTCTGCAAATGGTTGAACGTGCAGCTGAAGAAGGCTTTATGAACCCATCGAATAAAGAGTTAATCGTTTCAGCTGAGACGGCTGACGAATTAATTCATAAAATCCAAAATTACGAGCGTCCTGTTTTGGGGACTAAGTGGAAGCAATTATCATAGTACAATTTTATAGAGAATTTCGGAAACACATGTCATTTTATCTTGAAAAGGCATGTGTTTTTAATTTGGTTAAATATGTTAATGTTGCGATATAATGTTTTTTTGAAAAGGAGAAATAGATGGAGGAGTTTGTGTATTTACGTCCTGTTTTTAAAAGTATTTTAGCAGCATCTATTCTTGTTATGCTAATTGTTTTAAGACAGAAGAAAGAGCTTATTAATGAGTTTTCACTTTGGTTTATTTCGGTATTGTGTATCGGTGTTTCGGCGATAACACTTGTTATGTTAGGATTTATTGCTGATGAGTATAGTTTAGGCGGAGATTTGCAGTCTTCTAATATGTTTATTGGGATTGTTTTGATAAGTGGTCTAAATTTCATTATTTACTATAAACGGAAATAACAAGGAAGGCATTCCATATTACTTTGGAATGCCTTTATCATTTTGATTACTTTGTTTTTTATATAGATTTTTGGAAGCACATGTAAATTCATTTTAAAAAGACATGTGTTTTTAATTTGGTTAAATATATTGATAGTGAGATGTGAAATCGTTGGAAGAGGGGAAGTAGATGGAGGTATGTTTTGCTGACTTAAAAAAGGAACATCTGAATAAAAGGTGCATAAGGAATTATTGAGTGACATAGAATTGTTCCGTTAAAGGGTCAGATTGTGGAAGATAGGGAATGTTTTTTATGAAGTTAATAGAGGTTTTTTTAATCGAAATCAGAATAAATTTTATAGATGTAATCCTTTGGGAATTTTTAATCAGTTATGTATCATAATCTAATCATTAAAATGAAAATTGGAGGAGAAATAATCATGGGGCATTCTGTATTAAAAATGTATGACTACCACTTATGGGCAAATGAAGTTATTTTAAATCGCTTAAAAGAACTACCGCAAGACATTTTCCATAAGGAAGTTAAGAGTGGTTTTTCTTCGGTGGCAAAAGTAATGTCTCACATATACCTCACAGATTTAGCCTGGCTTGAGATTATTTCTGGTAAAAGCATGAGTGATGCAATGGTACACACAGACCAATTGAAAGAACAGCTGGAAACAAAAAATATTGAGGAAATGGAAACTAGTTTTTATGAATTATCTAAACGATATAAAGAACTTTTAAGTAGTCAACAAGATTATGAAAAAGTGTTTGAGGTTGATAACCCATATGCTGGGCACCTGGATACGACGGTTTCTGAAACAATACTACACGTCGTCACCCACGGAGCATATCACCGTGGGAATATAGCCACAATGTTGCGGCAAATGGGGCATACCTCTGTTATGCAAGATTTTGGACTATTTCTATATTCAAAATGAATTCTTTTTATTTACCATAGAATATGGGTTTTTATGATGTTTTTTGGGACTGCTTTTATTAGTGGTTTAAGCTTAATTATGTAATATAGAATAAAGGCATTCCATATTATTTCGGAATGCCTTTATTGTTATTTTTATTTTGTTTTTTATACAGGTACCAGCCACCCCAGCCGCCACCAATTGCTACAACAACGAGGAAAGCATAGTCTTTAACCTCGACACGTATATTGAAAATATTAGCTATGAGTAAGAGAATCCCAACTGTTATTAACGCGAAAAATGCTCTAATTAAGTAGTCTTTCAACTGAACCACTCCCGTCATTTAAGTAGTAAATGATGAACTTGGAAAAGCTTTTTGGATCTAATTACTAAAGGGTGTTTCCTATATTTTAACATAAAAGAGATTGTAATATATTGATAAAAATAGTGGAGGGGAGTGCTATTATTGTCGTGATTTGTCGGTAAGTCGATATATTGGAAAAATCGCTGATAAATTTGACGAAATCGCCGATATAATTAGAAAATCGCTGATATAATTTCTGCGCGATTACCCCATAGAAAAAAGCGACTCTGAACGAGCCGCTTGCGCTTTTAATATATTATTGATTCAAGAATGCACGTAGCATCCAAGCGTGTTTTTCTAGTTCTGTGTAGATACCTAGTAGTAGGTCAGATGTCATTTCGTCGTCAGAGTTTTGAGCGATTTCCATGCCTTTTTTCAGTTCAGTTAGCATCATTTCGTAGTCTTTCATGATTGCTTCGACCATTCCTTCTGCAGTTTCTCCGTAAGCCGCTTCTTGAATAGAAGATAGTTCTAAGTATTCTTTCATTGTTGCTACTGGTTTGCCGCCAATTGCTAAAATGCGTTCTGCAATTTCATCGATGTGAGTAGCTGATTCTGTGTAAAGCTCTTCAAATTTTTCATGTAGTGTGAAGAATTGAGGTCCTTTTACGTACCAATGGAAGTTGTGTAGTTTTGTAAATAAAACGCTCCAGTTTGCTACTTGTTTGTTTAATGCTTCGATTACTTGTGTATTCATTATGATCAATCTCCTCTTGAGTTATTATGTTATATGAATTACTAATTTATAATTATTATAATCTAGTAATTTGTATAAATCAACCCTTTTGTTGGAATTAATTTGAACAAATTATGAACTGTTGTAAATAAAAACGCCCTATTACTGTGAAGTAATAGGGCGTTTTTAT
>NZ_JBALMG010000110.1:0-16551 GCF_036963225.1 Bacillus sp. JJ783
AATTCAAAAAAAGGTAATCAAAAATGAGGCGTTTTTTACAAACGCCTCATTTTTTTGTGGGATTATAAAGGTTTTTTTAATTATTTGTAAATTTCACGTTAGATATTAGCAGAAAAATGCGAAAAAACATAGAAGTAGCAACGTATTACACAAAAACAAACAACAAACAAAAGATTAATGTTGGTTTAATACTGCTTTTACACTAGTTGTTTATATTTGAGTTGTACATAAGATTTGTAAAAGGAGAGAGAGACAGTGAAAAAAACAATCTTTAAAGCTGTAGCAACTGGAATGGTATTTTCGTTATTAATGGGGTGTGGTGCAAAGAAAGAAGAAAGTGCTGGAGCAAAAGTGAAAGATGATAAATTATCTGGATCATTAACTATTTACACAGCGATTGAAGAAGAGCTTGTACCGATTTATCTTGATTCTTTTAAACAGAAGTACCCAGACGTGAAGTTGAACATTGTTCGTGATTCAACTGGAGTTATTACAGCGAAATTGCTAGCTGAAGGAAAAAATACACAAGCAGATGTTGTATGGGGAACTGCAGCGTCTAGTCTATTAGCTTTAGATAAAAAAGATATGTTAAAAGGATACTCTCCAAAAGGAGCAGATCGTGTTCTTCCGCAATTTAAAGATGATAAGCAACCAGAAAAATGGGTAGGTAATACGGCATTTATGACGGGGATTGCTGTAAATAAAGAAGAATTAAAGAAGAAAAATTTACCGATGCCAGAATCATATGAAGATTTAACGAAACCAGAATATAAAGGAACGCTAGTTATGCCGCATCCAGCTTCTTCTGGAACAGGATTTTTAACAGTTTCTGCATGGCTACAAATTATGGGAGAAGATAAGGGCTGGGATTACATGAAGAAACTTCATGATAATATGGCAACTTATACGCATTCAGGTTCAAAACCAGCGAAATTAGCAGGGGCAGGTGAATATCCAGTTGGTGTATCAATGGTTTATAGTGCTTTGAAAGAGAAACAAAAAGGTGCACCAGTTGAAGTTGTACTGCCGAAAGAAGGATTAGGTTGGGAAGTAGAAGCAAACGCACTTATTAAAAAAGATAATGCAAAAAATGATAAATTAGCACAAGCATTTTTAGATTGGGCAATTACAGATGATGTAATGAAGTTATACTTCGAGAAAAATGGATTTGCGACAATTAAAAATGATTATAAACTTCCAGATGGATTCCCTAAAGATGTGACAGAAAAGTTATATAAAAAGAATGACTTTAAATGGGCAGCAGAAAATCGTGACAAAATTTTAGAAAAATGGGAAAAAGAGTTTGGCCAAAAAGCAGAACCGAAAAAGTAAGTGAGTGGGAGAGAGAAAAATGAGCGAATATTTATCAATTCAACACATTCAAAAACAGTTTGATGCATTTACAGCGTTAAAAGATATTTCTTTTACTGTGAAAAAAAATGAGTTTGTTTGTTTATTAGGCCCAAGTGGTTGTGGGAAAACGACGTTGCTCAGAATTTTAGCAGGACTAGAAGAGGCAACAACAGGTAGTATTGCTGTGAATGGAAATGATATTACAGCATTACCACCTGGAAAGAGGAACTTCGGAATGGTTTTTCAATCGTATGCATTATTTCCGAATTTAACTGCACTTGAAAACATTGAATACGGATTAAAGACAAAAAAATATGGAAAAGCAGAAGTAAAAGAGAAAGCGCTATCGGCGTTAGAACTTGTTGATTTGATGAATGTAAAAGATAAATATCCTGCTCAAATGTCCGGTGGACAACAGCAGCGAGTAGCACTTGCACGTGCGCTCGCTCTGTCTCCCGATATTTTGTTACTTGATGAGCCGTTATCTGCTTTAGATGCAAAAGTGCGTGAAAAGTTGCGTAGAGAAATGCGTGATTTGCAAGAAAAAGTGGGAGTAACAACTATTATGGTAACGCATGATCAAGAAGAGGCATTAACGATGGCTGATAAAATTGTTGTAATGAATCATGCGGAAATTATGCAGATTGGAACACCAGAGGAGATTTATCAAAGACCAGCCAATCCGTTTGTGGCAGATTTTATTGGTTCTATTAATTTCTTTTCGAAAAATAACGAAGAACATGCAATTCGTCCTGAACATGTAACTATTGTACAAAATAATGGTATTAAAACAGTTGTAGAAAGCATGGAATTTCGCGGGTCTGTATACCGGACGGAAGTGCGGGTCATAGAAGAGAGAACACACCTTTATAACGAGAAAATTGTAGTGGATATATTGGCATCAGAAGTAGAGGAAACTGCTATTAGAAAAGGAAAGCCAATTCAAATCTCTTTCTCAGAAAATCATATGTTGTCATATGGAAAGAAGGTCATTGTATAGATGGAGATGTTAGAAAACTTTAAGGTGGAAAGTACGAAAAAAAAGATTAAGAGACGTATCGGTAAAGAAGAGTGGATACAAAGACTATTAATTATTGGTATGCTTCTTTCATTTTTTATCATGCTTGTATTGCCTTTATTACAACTGTTTACACAAGCCTTTTATGATAAAGATGGAGCTTTCGTTGGTGTTGCGAATTTCAGTAAATATTTTACAACACCAACGCTAGTTCAATCATTACAAAATACGGTATGGATTTCGGGCGCTACAACAATTATTTCAGTTACACTCGCTTTCGCTTATGCATATGCAATCGCTCGTACGAATGTTTTTGGAAAGCGCGTATTTCAATACATAGCATTATTGCCATTATTTGCACCGACGATGATGCATGGTATTGCGCTTACATATTTATTTGGTAATCAAGGGTTAATAACGAAAGGGATGTTTGGTTTATTTGAAGGAATACAAATACCGTTATATGGACCAGTAGGAATTGTAATGGCTGAAGTTATGTATACATTTCCGCAAGCATTCCTTATTTTATTAATTGCTTTCCAAGGTTCTGATTATCGTTTATATGAAGCTTCTAATATGTTAGGTGCAAGTAAAGCGAAACAGTTTCTTACGGTTACTTTACCTAGTGTGAAATACGGATTAATTAGTGCGATGTTCGTTGTATTTACACTTAGCTTTACTGATTTTGGGGCACCGAAAATTGTTGGAGGACAATATAACGTACTTGCTACTGACGTATATAAGCAAGTAATTGGACAGCAAAATATGTCCATGGGCGCAACTGTTGGAATGATTTTATTAATCCCAGCTATTTTCGCATTTGCAGTTGATCGTATTACGCAAAGGAAACAGGCGAATCTCTTATCTTCAAAAGCAGTACCATACAGAATAATAAATAATAAGAAAAGAGATGTTATTTCATTCGTATATTGTAGCGTAATAACGCTTATGATCAGTCTTTTATTTGTGGCAGTTGGTATTGCTGCAAGTGTGAAAGTGTGGCCCTACAATATGAGTTTTACACTTGAGCATTTTAATTTTTCAAGTTTGACAGGAGACGGACTTGAAGCATTTAAAAATAGTGTAATTGTCTCAGCCGTTACGGCAGTTATCGGGGCGATTTTAACATTTGTGTTCGCTTATGCGATTGAAAAAATAGAACAGCTACATTTTTTCAGAAAAGTAGGTTACTTTTTTTCTATTGTACCGTTAGCGATTCCTGGATTAGTACTTGGATTAGGATATGTCTTTTTCTTCAGTCAACCAACAATTCAAATTCTAGGACTTTCAGTAACAAATCCGTTTCATTCCTTATATGGGACAATTGCTGTTTTAATATTAGTAAATATCATTCATTTTTACTCTGTAACGTTTGTTACCGCAACGACTGCTTTAAAGAAACTGGACCGAGAGTTTGAACTTGTTTCACAGTCGATGAGTGTACCATTCTATAAAACTTTCTTTCGAGTAACAGTACCGATGTGTTTACCAGCTATTTTAGAAATGGTTATGTACTATTTCGTAAATTCAATGGTAACTGTATCGGCAGTAGTGTTCTTATATGCGGCTGATTTTAAACTAGCTGCTGTATCAATTGTAAATATGGATGATGCAGGAAATGTAGCACCAGCAGCTGCAATGAGTGTACTTATTGTTGTTACAAATATTGTAGTGAGAGTTGTATATGAATGGGGAACGAAAGCACTTCGTAACCGAACGTCACAATGGCAAAAAAGATAAAGTGAAACTTTAATCAGTGGGGGTTTTGTTCCTCCCCCACTGATTATTAGTTGAACCAATCGGGCGTTTACGGGCAGTTGATCTCCCGCTTAACTTCTTTGCTCCAACCGAATTTTGAGGGGGAAGTCTTACTGCCCGGCGAATAGCGGGATAAGTAAGAAGGGTGATGGATAGAATGAAAATTGAAGCAGTTATTTTTGATTGGGCAGGTACGACAGTTGATTACGGATGTTTTGCACCACTGGAAGTATTCATGAAAATTTTTCATAAACGTGGTGTTGAAATTACAGCAGAAGAAGCACGTAAGCCAATGGGATTATTAAAAATAGATCATGTAAGGGAACTAACAGAAATGCCTCGTATTGCGAATGAGTGGAAGCGTGTTTTCGGACAATTACCAACAGAAGCAGACATTCATGAGATGTATAAAGAATTTGAAGAAATTCTCTTTGCTATTTTGCCAAACTATGCCACGCCAATTGATGGGATAAGAGAAGTAATTACTTCATTACGTAAAAGAGGCATTAAAGTTGGCTCAACAACTGGCTATACGAGAGAAATGATGGACATTGTTGCAAAAGAAGCAGAGATACAAGGGTATAAACCTGATTTTCTTGTGACACCAAATGATGTTCCAGCAGGCCGTCCGTATCCGTGGATGTGCTATAAAAATGCGATGGAATTAGGTGTATATCCAATGAATCATATGATAAAAGTTGGAGACACCGTATCAGATATGAAAGAGGGCAGAAATGCTGGAATGTGGACAGTTGGTGTAATCCTCGGTAGTAGTGAGCTCGGTTTAACGGAAGAGGAAGTTGAGAATATGGATCCGTTAGAGCTTCGTGAAAAAATAGAAGTAGTTCGTAATCGTTTCGTTGAAAATGGGGCTCATTTTACAATTGAAACGATGCAGGAGCTCGAAAACGTAATTGAACATATCGAGAAACAAGAACTTATTATTTCATAAAGGAGGCATAGGGTCATGAATGAAAATCACTATTTATTATTAACGCCAGGACCATTAACGACAACAAAAACTGTAAAAGAAGTTATGTTATACGATTGGTGTACGTGGGATGTTGAATATAACACGATGGTGCAAGATGTAAGAAATAGGCTTGTATCGTTAGCGACAAAGGAAGAAGAAAAGTACACAACAGTTTTAATGCAGGGAAGCGGTACGTTTTCGGTTGAAGCAGTAATTGGTTCTGTTATTCCTAGAAACGGAAAGCTGCTAGTTTGTACAAATGGTGCGTACGGTAAGCGGATTGTACAAATGGCAGAGATGTTACATATAGATGTGGTGGTCAGTCAAACAGAAGAGTGGGAGCCTACTAATATTGCAGAAGTAGAACAGTTATTGCAACAAGATAAAAAGATTACGCATATAGCAGTTGTTCATTGTGAAACAACGACAGGTATTATTAATCCAATTGTAGATGTATGTGAATTAGGAAAACAATACGGAAAAGTTACACTGGTTGATGCGATGAGTAGTTTCGGTGGTATTGAAATAGATATCGCTGAGTTGCAAATTGACTTTCTAATTAGTAGTGCGAATAAATGTATTCAAGGTGTTCCCGGATTCGGTTTTGTCATCGCAAATCGTGATGAATTATTGAAATGCAAAGGGCAAGCCCGTTCTTTATCATTAGATTTATATGATCAGTGGGAAACGATGGAAGAGCAAAATGGGAAATGGCGCTTTACCTCACCAACCCATATTGTACGTGCCTTCTATCAGGCATTGCTTGAATTAGAAGAAGAAGGCGGGGTAAGAGCCCGTTACAATCGATATTATAACAATCAAAAACTATTAGTGAACAAAATGAAAGAAATAGGCTTTAAGTCATTAGTAGATGAAAAATATCAATCTCCTATTATTACATCTTTCATTTATCCAGAAGCAGGATTTGAATTTAAGCAGCTATATAACGAATTAAAGCAGTATGGATTTGTTATTTATCCAGGTAAAATTTCGAAAGTAGATACGTTCCGCATTGGAAATATCGGTGATGTACATGAAGAAGATATTAATCGCTTAGTTGATAGTATTGCTAAAGGGGTTGTTATAGGGTGAAAGTATTTTGCTTAGGTGGAGCAGGTAAAATTTGTCGTGAAGCAATTTTAGATTTAGTTCAATTTTCATCTTTTGAGACGATTACGGTAGCCGATTTTAATGAAGAGGAAGGCCGAAAAGTAGTAGAGTGGTTAAATGATCCTCGTGTTGATTTTGTAAAAGTCGATGTGACAAATCATGAGGATACGGTCGCAAAAATGAAGGGCTATGACATTGTAATGGATGGCACGACGATAAAGTTAAATGGCTTGTCTACTCGCTGTATTGCAGATGCCGGCTGTCACGGTGTGAACTTGAATGGATTTGGTGAAGAAAATAAATCCCATTCTATATTTGTTCAAAACGGAAAAGCATGTTTACCTGGGTTTGGTATGACGCCAGGTGTAACGCAAATGATGGCTATGTATGCAGCAAATCAGCTAGATACTGTAGAGTCAGTTAGAGTAAGTCATGGCTCATATCGTCCAATTGCTTTTTCTGCATCAATTACAGAAACAACGACATATGAATATGATCCACATTTACCGTCGCGTACAGTGTATGAAGAGGGTAAATTTAAGCAAGTACCTCCGTTTGCGCGCCCGAGAGAAATTGAATTACCAGCGCCTTACGGAAAAACAATGCAGTATATCATCCCGCACTCAGAAACGATTACGTTAGCGAAGGCACTGGAGGATAAAGGTGTTGGGCTGATAGAAACGAGAGGTACTTGGCCAGAGCAAAATATGCAGCTCGTTCGTGCTTTATATGATTATGGTATATTGCGTAATGATCAAATTGAAATAAACGGTAAAGAAATTGGTATTATGGATTGTATTTCGAAGTATCTATTACAATCGAAAGAAGGGCAAGCAACAGAGCTTTATGGTTATGCACTTCATGTAGAAGTAGTAGGTATGAAAAATAATCAAAAACAGCGACATGTATTATACCATACACATCCGCTATCTGACGGTTCTGTAGTAGGTTGGGAGAAATTAAGAGCCTATACAAGAAATGTTGGTATCCCATTTGGAGTTGCTACAGAGTTAATTGCAAAAGGAGTAGTTAATAAAGTCGGTGTTATTACTCCTGAAGAAGCTTTTGAAAATCCACAAATTATTTTTGATGAATTAGAAAAGCGTGGTATTTATATTCATGAAGAAATTTCTACTTACAAAGAAAATTATAACTTTGTATAAGTAAGGCAGTTTATGAGGTAGATATAAATGGGGTGAGGCTATGTCTGTAGTAGGTGAAGAGAGAAAGAGGACAATTCTTGAGAAGGTAGAGTTTAAAGGGAAAGTAAAAGTTTCAGAATTAGCGAGAGAGTTCGCAGTATCAACAGAGACGATTCGTCGGTATTTAGAAGAATTAGATCGTGAAAAAAAATTGAAGAAAGTGTATGGTGGAGCTGTTCAACTTCCGGGAGCTGGGATAGAGGCACCGATGTTAGAACGAGAGATGCTGCATATAGAAGAGAAGAAAAGAATTGGGTATAAAGCAGCAACGTTTGTGGAAGATGGGGATGTTATTGCGATTGATGATGGAAGTACACCACTTCAAATGGTGCCATATCTTGTTCATCGTAAAAATTTAACGATTGTTACGAGCTCTTTTCCAGTAGCGACACAATTAATATCTTCTATTAATAAAAAGATGTTTCACGGTGAAGTTTTATTTATAGGCGGGAAAGTATCTCCAAAACATTCACGTGTGTCGGGTTCTATTTCGCAGCAAGTGATTCATCAATTCCATTTTCATAAAGCATTCGTTTCGATTGATGGATTGTTACCTAGCTTTGGGGTTTCCAGCTTTGAATTAGAAAAAGCGAAACTGTCAGAAGCGATGATTAAATTATCGGAGAAAACGTATATTTTATGCGATCATACAAAGATAGGCGTAAAAGGGAACTACCGAATATCAGGATTTTCTCGTATTCAACATGTTATTTGTGATAAGAAAATGCCATATAGTTTTGAAGAAGAAGTTAAAAAGCATAATATTCAATGGACAGTTTGCTAGTAAGCGGCGGGAGGTTTCATCTTTCGTTAATTATTAGCAAGGACTAGCCACTCAAGCTTTTATGGATAGTGGGGCTTACTTAACAAAAATTTTGATATGCTCTCGAATAGTGAGAGAAAAGATTTGCATTCGTGCAAAAAGTGGACACATTTTCTCATTTCCTTCATATAATTTACCAATAGAAAAAAAGTTGGCTGGAGGAAAGAGGGGACGGGAATGTCGGAACGGGTATATAACAAGCTTGTATTGTACGCGAATGTTTTGCAGAAGATCGGTGTTATTAATGAGAAGGAAAAAAGTGAAATTCTTCATACGTTAAGTAAAAAATCCCTTTGAATAAAGGGTTTTTTATTTTTTTCCTTTAAAAATATAAATTTAATGTAATATTCTCATTGACAACGATAATGATATTCATTATCGTTTATTTGTATATAATTGATAAGTGTTATCAATTATAGAAATTATATATGATAGGGGATATTATTTTGAAAAAAAATTATATTAAGGCGCTAGTAGTAGCAACAACATTAGCAATTCCATTTGCTACATACTCTACTCCAGCATTAGCAGCACTAAAAATTGAAGCAAACCAGTCAGTAGCAGCGGCTAGTGATCGCACGTATGATACTGAGATTAAAATATATAAGGATCAAAAAGATGAACCATCTATGGTTTCTCAGTACATAAAAAATCCTAAAGTAGCTATTGAAGACGGGAAAAAAATTGTTACTGCAACAGTACAAGATAGCGATTATTTTCAATATCTTAGAATAGAAGATAGAAACCAACCAGGTGTATTTCATGATGTGAAAGTTTTGTCAGAAGATAAGAGGAAAAATGGAACGAAAGTAGTTCAATTTGAAGTTGGCGAGTTTGAGAAGAAGCATAATATGCAAATGCATATACTTATTCCGGCTATTGGATATGATCATAAATATCAAGTTCAATTTGAAATTAAAGATCCGACTTTAGGCGAGAAAGAAACAGGGAAACCAGATGATGATTCTAATTCAGGCAATACGGAAACGGATACTCCAGTTGATAGTCAAAACATGATAACAGATAAGAAACTAAGAGAACTTGTTAATAAAAAAGTATTTAATAGAAAAGATTTAAATACACCAATTACGAAAGAAGAGTTATTACAAGTAAATGATTTGTTTTTAAATACGAATGAGATTCTTGATTATAGTGCATTAAAATATATGCCAAATTTAAAATCTTTAACAGTTGCGAATGCGAAGATAAAAGATCCGTCGTTCTTTACGAACTTAAAGCAATTGAAACATTTGGCTTTACGCGCTAATGAAATTGTAGATGTAACACCACTGGTTAAGATGGATAATTTAGAATCTCTTGATTTAAGTAATAATAAAATTACGAACGTTGCACCACTAACGGAAATGAAAAATGTAACAAGTTTATATTTAGCAGGAAATCAAATTGAGGATGTAGCACCATTAGCGAAAATGGAACAATTAGATTACTTGAATGTGGCAAACAATAAAATTTCAAACGTTGCTCCGTTAAGTAAGTTGAAAAATGTAACATACTTATCTTTAGCAGGAAATCAAATTGAAGATATTACACCGCTGTATACGTTACCGTTAAAAGATTTAGTATTAACGCGTAATAAAGTTAAAGATTTATCAGGAATTTATCAATTGAATCAATTACAAGAGTTATGGATTGGGAAAAATGAAATAAAAGATGTTACTCCTCTAAGTAAGATGACACAGTTGAAAGTTTTAAACTTACCTAACAATGAGTTAAAGGATATTACTCCATTATCAAGTCTAGTAAACTTACAAAAACTTGATTTGGAAGCAAATTACATTTCAGACTTAACACCAGTTAGCAATTTGAAAAAGTTAGTATTTCTAAGTTTTGTTGCAAATGAAATCCGTGATGTTCGACCAGTTGTAGAACTAAGTAAAACGGCTTACATCAATGTTCAAAATCAAAAAGTATTTTTAGAGGAAACAGAAGTAAATAAAGAAGTGAAAGTACCTGTATACGAAAAAGATGGTAAAATCTCTACAAAAATTCGTTTGAAGAGTGAAGGTGGTACGTATAGTAACGATGTAGTTAAGTGGAGTACACCAGGTGAGAAAGTATATGAATTTGGTGTGAAAGATCCATTTGCGGATACAGGAATCTTCTTCACAGGGTCTGTTATTCAAAATGTTGTAAATGAAAAAGTAGCGGAAGAAGTAATTGAATTTAAAGATGTGCCAAAGGGTCATTGGTCAGAAGAAGCAATTAACTATTTAGCGAAAGAAAAGTTATTTATAGGCTATGGAAATGGGCAATTTGGATTTGGTGACAACATTACTCGCGGGCAAGTAGCACTTCTAATACAAAGGTATTTAAAATTAGACACTGATTTAGAACAAAAAACGATGTTTACAGATACGAAAGGAAATATGTATGAAAAGGCTATTGATGCAGTGGTACAAGCTGGAATTATGACAGGATACGGTAATGATAAGTTCCGTCCAGATGGAGTATTAACTCGTTATGAAATGTCAGTGGTATTACAAAGAGTATTTCAGTTAAAGGAAAATGAAAATAGTGTAGAGAGCTTTAAAGATGTGCCATCTGGTCATTGGGCGGAAGGATATGTGAAAGCTTTAGTGGATAATAAAGTATCAAAAGGTGACGGCAAAGGTGATTTTTTAGGTGATGATTTCGTAACACGTGAACAATACGCACAATTTTTATATAACGCAATAACTAAATAATAAATGGGGAAAATACGTTATTCTTTCATTAGAAGAATAACGTATTTTTTATATGTACAAAATCAAGTACGAAATAGACAGGAGTGCTTACATGTGATATGCCTATTTTTCCGATAGGTGCTGAAACCGTATTGACAAAAAGGTATTCTCGTGTGATAATTCAGTTAAATTTTTAGAATAATCAAAAAACATTCCTTTTACATAGAAAGGATTTGAATATTATATTAATATTACGCCGGGGGTGACGAAATGTTATTTTTTCTGAAGAAATGGAACGAATTAAAAGATGTGAAAGCAGAATTGGCACTTCGCGATTGGTTTTATGGTACAAAAATTAGTTTATCGATGTGCACGTCAAAAGAGCCATTAACATTTTTAGTGAATGTAGAGGGAAGAGATAAAGGGGTATTTTCTGAAGAAGATTTTATTGTCGTAAATTGCATGTGTGAGCCAGTATTTGAAAACGAAGAAAAACCAGCTATAGAGTCATTTATGCATGCGGATATTTATAAAAAAAGTAGTGCAGAATGTATTTTACAAGTGCAAACTGTAGATAGTCATTTAATGTCAGAGCTATATGGGAAAGAAGGAGAAGTAACATTCGAAAAACGCAGTGTGGAACGTGTTTTTGGAAAAGAAGGTATTACAGAAATGACAATTCCGATTGTAGAAGATGAAAAGAAATTCGCTGATTTATTAGAAAGTAATGTTCCAAATTTTATTGAAGGCGGAGGAGTAGTTCTTGTTCATAATTACGGAATGATCGTGTGGGGGAAAACGCCAGAAGAAGCGAAAAAATGGTTGGAAGGTATAGAATATTTAATGAACTATCACGTAAAGCTTTTAATGATAAAAGGGGCAAAGAGCTCTGTTATATAAAAATGTATTCACAGTGGTTACCATTCCACAAAGAAATGAAAGCGTTTTAAAAATAATTTTACTCATAAAATATAGGTCTCCTTATTATATATAGATTACATGTTGACATGTAAGGAGGAACATATTTTGCGAGTTAAATATCATTTTCTGCCGAAACAGCAGGTGACATTTTGCAAAACGAATGATTCTGGTGAAAAGGCGTTACAAATTATGAATGAAACGGGATTTCGCGCAATTCCTGTATTAGCAGAAAATGAGAAGGAATTCACGGGGATTATTTATAAAGTAGATCTTTTAGAAAAGAAGTGTAATAGCAGATTAGAGGATGTAAGTACAGAAGATGTACTGGAAAATCCAAATTCGTTTATTTTTGAAAAGGATTCTTTTTTTAGAGCTTTTTACGTTATCCGTCGTCTCCCGTTTTTAGCGGTTTTAAATGAGTATAATGAATTTGTCGGCATTTTAACACATTCTAATGTATTTGATGTTATTGAGGATTCGTTCGGTATGCGGACGGGTGGTTATATATTAACAATTGCAACACAAGATTGTAAGGGAACAATTAAAGAGCTTGGGACATTATTAAAAGCATATAATATCGGTGGACTGTTTACGCTTGATAACGGTGATCAATATATTCGCCGTGTTATCGTAAATATATCGGATGAGTTAAATGAAAAAAAATTAAAGCAATTAATTGAAAAGATAGAGAAAAAGGGATTTAGGGTGAGTCATGTAGATTATATTTAAGTTAAACAAGGTACCTATCTGCTATATGTAGATAGGTACCTTGTTTAGTGTGAGAAATGAATCTTATTTTGAAACAGAAGGTGGAGACAATGCTAAATCAGATAAAAAAATAAAGTCTGCATGCTCACGAATTTTAGGAATAGAAGTTTCTATAACACGTGATGTAATTTCACCTGGTGCCCCAACGTGTCCGATAGCTACCATAATGGGTTTGTCTTGGATTTTTTTTATGAGTAATTGTGCTTGTTTTGAAATGTGACTTACCGTATATACATCATCAAAAAATAATTGGTTTTCAATAATAGGAACGCCTAATTCTTTCCCGATTTTTGGGACAACACTATTAGGGTTTGTTTTACTATCTAAATAAAATAAACCGTGTTTTTTACAGGCAGAAAGTATAAGACGTACAATCCTTTCATCAGCGGTTACTTTTGATCCCATATGATTGTTCATACCTATTGCATGAGGTATTTCTTGAATTGCTTGTTCGAGTCGGTTGTTTATTTCTTCATCGCTTAAATCTGTTGTAATCGCTTTTGGTCCAAGCCACTCTTTTTTTCCTCTAATTGGTTCCATTGGCATATGTATAATAACTTCATGCCCTTTTTTATGGGCAGCTATTGCATCTTGTTTAGTAGAAGGAAGAAATGGCATAACAGCAACAGTGAGTGGAATAGGAAGTGATAACATCTTATCTGTGCCTTTCATATTATTGCCGAAATCATCGATGACAATAGCAACCTTATTCGTATGAGCGTTTGCTTGAATAGGAAATAAGAAGAAGGGTATGAACAGGGTGAAGACGAGAAATGTAATAGTATATTTGCGCATATAAATATTTCCTTTCTATTTTATCCCGCTATTTGCGGGCAGTAAGACTCCCACCTCAAAATTCGGCTGGAGCAAAGAAGTTAGGTGGGAGATCCACTGCCCGTAAACGCCCGATTGGTGAAGGCTAGTAATCGGTGGGGGATGAACAAAACCCCCACTGATTAAAGTTTCACTTTATCAATCATCATTATGTTTTGCGTTTTTATATAAATTAAACAAAAAATGTCGAAGAAAAGTACATTGAAAATAGAGAACCCACTGTTTACTGAGTATTTACAAAAAAGAAGATGAAAAAAATGTCTATTATTGCGAATGTATTTACAAAGATAGAATAATTTGTAATAATTCTCAAAGTGAGGGTAAAGATTTGTAAATTACAGGGGGAAAATGTTAAAATTTCTGATTCTTCAAATTCAAATAGGATTAAGTGTTTAAAGGGCTAAAGTAGAAGAGGCGTTGAGAGTATGGAAGAAAAATAAGGGGGATATGGATGTTTACTGTAAAAAGGAAGTACACATTAGAAAAGCTTTCGCATGATATTCATATGAAACGTGAAGAAATGATTCATTTAGGATTAACAAGTGGGCTAAATAGTATGGAGACAATTCAAGTTAGTCAAGAATTGGACAAGCTTATCGTACAGTATCAGCGTTACAAAGAAAAACAAACACCGAAATGGTTTTCAATTATAAAGGTTCCTATTTTTCAAATTGGGTATGAAGGGAAATCGAACAATTTTTGGAGAATGTTTGTAGCTGGTTTTATGAAATAAGTATAATTACCCTTTTAGGATAATTATACTATGTGTAATGGAATCTCTATATGAACTGTCGTTCCTTTGTTTTCTTTACTATCAATAAATATATGCCCGTTGTACATCTCTATAATTCGTTTACATATGACAAGCCCAAGACCTGTTCCAGTATCTTTATTAGTAAAGAACGGATGAAAGAGGTGTTTTTGAATATTTTTTGGAATCCCTTTTCCAGTATCAATAATTTGCAATTGTGCGTGTTTTTCATTGTTTGTTACTACAATGGTTAATGTATCACCAGAAGTCATAGCTTCAATTGCATTTTTTGTAATGTTTAAAACCACTTGTTTCATATGGTCTTTTGAGCAACGTATATGAACAGGGTGGTCTGGCACATGTAAATGGAATATAATATTATGCAAATTCGCCTCGGATTGAATAATTAATGCTACCTCATTAAGAATCGTTCTTACATCATATGTTTGTTCAATGATAGCAGTTGGCTTTCCAAGAATAAGAAATTCGCTTACAATTTCATTAATACGTTCTATTTCTTGTTCAATCACTGAAAAATAAAACTGATCCTGTTCATCTTTATATTTTTCTTTTAACAGAGCAACGAGTCCTTTAATTCCAGTAAGAGGGTTACGGATTTCATGGGCTGTACTAGCTGCAAAAGTTCCAACCAATTCAATTTTTTGCAGTTCATTTTGTTGTCTTTCTAGTTTTGTTTGACGTTTTAATAACATATATTGAGCAAGTAAAAATAAAATAGACAGTAAAAATAAAGTAGCTATACACTCTATTGAAACCCACTGGTATAAAATTTTTTGATGAATAGGTAACGGAGAAACAGAGACTTTCCAATTTAATCTTTGGAGTGGGGTAGTAAGCATATTAGAATGCCCATCGCTTGTTTCGTTATTATCATCGGTTAGAAAAACTACATCATGTTTATCAGTCACTTCGAAATGATATTGTGGTTTAATAGCATTTAAAGAATATGAAATGTAGTCGAAGCGTAGACTTGCTAACAGTAAGCCTGAGAGTTCCTTTTGTCTATTAAATATTGGAGAGGCAATCATAATAGCTTGATGTCCAAGAACGCGATCTGTAATAACTGATGATACAGTTGTTTTCTTAGATTGCAATGCATCTTGGATGTATTGGCGGTCAGAAACGTCAATAGGCGGCGAATCGCCTTCGGATGCGATTGTAATCATCCCATCTGTCGTAGCATAATATAGACCGGAAAAACGTTCATCATTTCCATCGGTATCATGTACAATTTGTTTAATCCCATTGATGTTTCCAGTTTCGGTCCCTACGACTTTTGCGAGCATTTCTAAGGCAGATATAGCTTCACCAAGGTGATGGTCTAAATAGTCTCTATATAAGAAGAGAACAGTGTGAGCAGATAGTTTGTTTGCCTGTTTCATTTGATAAGTGTGATACGAAAAAAATGTGGCACCAATCCCTATCGTTGGCAATATAACAAGCAGTATGTAAAAAACTATGCTTTGTAATTTGACTTTCAAATTTGGTACTCCTTCTTTTTTTATTATCATTATATATAAACTATGTTAAAATTGTCATGTTTTTATTCAAGAATCATTTGCATTACATTAGGGAAAGGAAAAAGGATGAGTGAATATTCATTCGGCAGTTGTAATGAAGTGCTACGTTGCTTTTCTTTTTGTTGCGGAGAATTTAAGTGAAGGGTTGAAATGGTATGACATCAAACAATGAGCGAGAAGACATTTCTCAATCTTTAAAAGTATTTATTGCATTATCCCGTGTACATCGTTCTGTTATGGATACTACAAATAAATCCATACAAAGTAACGGATTAAATCCAACTGAGTTTGCTGTATTAGAATTACTATATCATAAAGGAGGCCAACCACTTCAGCAAATTGGTGAGCGTATTTTAATAGCTAGTGGCAGCATTACATACGTTGTAGATAAGCTAGAGAAAAAAGGGCTTGTAAAACGAATTCCATGCCCAAATGATAGGCGTGTTATTTATGCGCAATTAACGGAGTCTGGAGAGAGCTTTATTGCTTCTATTTTTCCAGGTCATGAGCAAGTTATACATCAGTCTTTTGAAATGTTAACGAAGGATGAGAAGGATGAATTACTTGATCTATTAAAAAAAATTGGAAAGTATGAAAAATGATGATATGTTCCAAAGAAGCTTTGGATAAAGAAATCCAAGGCTTTTTTGTGTGCATATATTCATGACATCATCTACCGCACTTTGCTGAAGAATAAGAGGAGATTTGTAAGTAAGCATTGAATTATAGTAATGATGTATATAATGGAGAGGGGGCTCGTTCATGTCATTTAAAGACTATGAATATAAACGGCCAAATATTGAAGAATTAAAAGA
>NZ_JBALMG010000110.1:16614-18893 GCF_036963225.1 Bacillus sp. JJ783
ACAACAACAAGTAATTAATTCAATTAATGAAATTCGTAATGATTTTGGTACAATGGGGAACCTTTGTTACATTCGCCATTCTGTTGATACAACAGATGCTTTTTATAAGGAAGAGCAAGATTTCTTTGATGAATACTCACCAGTTGTGCAAGGCTATGGAACAAAATATTATAAGGCGTTAATTAATTCTCCATTCCGTGAAGAATTAGAAGCGTATTATGGAAAGCAATTATTTGCTCTAGCTGAATGTGATTTAAAAACATATTCAGATGAAGTAGTGAAAGATTTACAATTAGAGAATAAATTGTCTTCACAATATACACAGTTATTAGCATCTGCAAAAATTGACTTTGCAGGAGAAGAAAGAACGTTATCGCAACTTATTCCGTTTATGCAAGGAAAAGAAAGAAGCGAACGTAAAGCAGCAAGTGAAGCATACTACGGATTTTTAGCTGAGAATGAGGAAGAGTTAGATCGTATTTATGATGAGCTTGTTAAAGTGAGAACGAAAATCGCAAAAACACTTGGTTTTAAAAACTTTGTTGAATTAGGATATGCAAGAATGTATCGGACAGATTATAACGCTGAAATGGTAGCGAACTATCGTCAGCAAGTATTAGATTATATCGTTCCGGTTGCAACAGAGTTAAGAAATAGACAAAAAGCACGCATTGGTGTAGAAAAGCTCGCTTATTATGATGAAAACTTTGATTTTGCTACAGGTAATCCAACTCCAAAAGGCGATGCCGATTGGATTATTAATCACGGGAAAACGATGTATAAAGAATTATCAGCTGAAACAGATGAATTTTTTAATTTCATGCTAGATAATGATTTATTAGATTTAGTTGCGAAAAAAGGAAAAGCTGGTGGTGGATATTGTACATATATCGAGAATTATAAAGCGCCATTCATCTTCTCAAACTTTAATGGAACGTCTGGTGATATTGATGTATTAACACATGAAGCTGGTCATGCTTTCCAAGTATATGAAAGTCGTAAGTATGAAATTCCAGAATATAATTGGCCAACATATGAAGCGTGTGAAATCCATTCAATGAGTATGGAATTCTTTACATGGCCATGGATGAAGTTATTCTTTGAAGAAGATGCGGATAAATATTACTTCTCACACTTAAGTTCAGCACTTCTATTTTTACCGTACGGTGTATCTGTAGATGAATATCAACATTATGTATATGAAAATCCAGAAGCATCGCCAGCAGAACGTAAGTCAGCATGGCGTAACATAGAGAAGAAGTATTTACCACATCGTGATTATGAAGATAATGATTATTTAGAGCGTGGTGGTTTCTGGCAACGTCAAGGCCATATTTATAGCTCACCGTTCTATTATATTGACTACACGTTAGCTCAAATTTGTGCACTGCAATTTTGGAAACGTGCAAGAGATAATAGACAAGAGGCTTGGGAAGATTATGTGAATCTTTGTCAGCAAGGTGGAAGTAAATCATTCTTAGAATTAGTAGAAGTTGCAAATTTAACATCACCATTCGCTGAAGGGTGTGTAAAAAGTGTAATTACAGAAATTGAAGAGTGGTTACGTGCTGTTGACGACACAAAATTGTAAAAAACATGCACTTTTTTCACATGTTTAACATCGACATAATGGAAAAATGATGAGATAATAAAAGAAAATTCAGAATTATTTTAGGGGTGTTTCTAATGGGGAGCACCCCTTTTCACCAACAAAAAGGGGGAAAGCACTATGCTTCAATCTAATATGGATGTTAGTTTAGAAACTTTAGTCCACTCATTACAGTCTACACGAAGCACGCTGTTATCAGAAATTGAAATGTTAAATGATACGGAGGTGAATGTAAAGCCACGCCGTGATAAATGGAGTATTATTCAAATTTTGCATCATTTGCATTTAGTTGAACAGTCTGTCACATCTGCCCTTGTATATGCTTTGCAAAAAAAAGAAAGAAAACTTGCTCCATTTAAAGACCTCCAACTTACGCTTGATCGCACACATAAACGAGAAGCTCCTCAACAAATGAAACCAACAGAAACATTAATGAAAAAACTGCAAGGAATTCAATTACTAGAACATTCACGACAAGAATTATTTCATGCACTTCATAGTGTGATAGATGAAAAAGAATTATTTGAAAATGGATTAAAACATCCTATTTTTAATGATTTGAATTTATATCAATGGGTTCAATTTCTGGATTTACACGAACAAAGACATCTTACACAGCTAAAAGAAGCGAAACATGCAATTTTACAGCGGTAAAGTGAAATTTTAATCA
>NZ_JBALMG010000110.1:19025-23099 GCF_036963225.1 Bacillus sp. JJ783
AAAGAAAAAGAGAGAAGAAGAGCGCGCTTGGAAAGCTCGGAAAGAAAATCAAAAGCCGCATGGAAAGGTGAAAGCTTTTGCAGAATTAGTTGAAGGAACAGAAAAAACGTGATGAACTTCATCACGTTTTTTGTATGATCGGGAAAGTTAATAAAAATGTTGTACCTGTTCCTTTTTCACTCATAATGTCAACCTTTCCATTCATTGCTTGAATAACACTGAAGACGACCATCATCCCGAGTCCAGTCCCTTTTTCTTTCGTCGAGTAGAAAGGTGACCCGAGGCGTTTTACTTGTTCTTGATCCATACCAATACCTGTATCTTTTATATATAATTGTATATGTTTATGATCTGGAACTAATGTAAGAATAAGGTCACCGCCGTTAGGCATAGCCTCAATACAGTTTTTTAAAATATTTAATAGGCATTGGTTCAGCTTTTGCTTTTCACCAGCTATAAAGAAGGATGTACTTTGTTTTATGTAATGTATACGAACATTTGTTAAATTGGCGAGAGGTGTAATTAAAGATAACGCATGGAGTAATTCTTCCTCTACTTGTAATTGTTGTTCTTTTTCAATACTCGGTTTTGCAAAAGTTAAGTAGTCTGTAAGAACATGATTTGCTTGTTCGATACCATTAATGGCTATGTCGATATATAATTTTCGTTCCTTCTCAGAACATGTATCTGACTGTAAAAGTTGCAAAAATCCTTTCGTTGAAGTTAAAGGGTTGCGAATTTCATGAGAGATAGAAGCTGCCATTTCACCGATTAAATGAAATTTTTCAGCATTCATAAGTTCATTTTGGAGACGAACTTGCGTTTGTAATATGTGTAGCAAATATAAAATAAGGATTGTACCAAGCATCGTACATAGTTCGTATACGATAATATGTGGTATATAAGCTGCCGTATTTGTAACCTCTGAAAGGAAAAATGGTATCCAGCCAAATCCGAATATGAGGCTGTAAAAGATAGCGAGTGCTATTTTTATACGATTAGAACTTCGGTTAAACAGTTTGTATGTTAATAGTAGAACAATGAATAGTAGAACCGAAGCTATAAAGGATGGGAAAACACCTATCCCTCCTAATAAAAAGCGATATATGTTTAATACAGCTAAGATGGAAGCACCGGCAATAGGACCTCCTGTTAATGTACCGACAATTAATACGATATGACGCATATCAAATTGAAATCCATAGTTTGTTTTTGCTGCGAAAGTGATACATAGTATGGTAGCGAGGCAACATAATACAATAAACATAGCTGAATTTAATTTAGGAGAGCGTTTCCCTTTTTGATTCCAAAATAAATGATATAAAAGCATTGTAACAAGGATGGATAATATATTTAAAAAGAGATAAATAATAAAGAGTTTCAGTGGGATATCTCCTCTCTTCTAACATTAAATTAATCATACTATAAAATGAAAGAAATGAAATGTGAAATAGCGGAAAAAATCAGAAATTTTTTCTGGTAGTATACAATATGTTACAATAATCTTTGTCAATGAAAGAAGAAATTCCGTGCACTGCATGGGAGAGGTTCGCGAACTCCCTCTATAAAAAACTATGGAAACAACAATATCATTAGGTATTGTTTTGTTTTTTTATTGTGACAGTTCAAGAACGTTCTTTCTTCTTATTCGTAGTAGAGAAGGAGAATGAGTGAAATGAAAAAAGAAAAAGCAGTTGTTGTTTTTAGTGGTGGACAAGATAGTACAACATGTTTATTTTGGGCAATACAACAGTTTGCAGAAGTGGAAGCTGTAACGTTTAATTACAATCAACGTCATAAGTTAGAAATTGATTGTGCAGTGGAAATCGCGAAAGAGTTAGGAATTAAACATACGGTACTAGATATGAGTTTATTAAATCAACTTGCTCCAAATGCATTAACGAGAACGGATATGGAGATTACACATGAAGAAGGTGAATTACCATCAACATTTGTAGATGGACGAAATTTACTGTTTTTATCATTTGCGGCTGTATTAGCAAAACAAGTTGGAGCACGTCATATTGTAACGGGTGTATGTGAAACTGATTTCAGTGGTTATCCAGATTGTCGTGACGTGTTTGTGAAATCATTAAACGTTACATTAAATTTATCTATGGATTATCCGTTTGTTATTCATACACCACTTATGTGGATTGATAAGGCAGAGACATGGAAATTATCTGATGAACTTGGAGCATTTGAGTTTGTTAGAGAAAAAACATTAACATGTTATAACGGAATCATTGGTGATGGTTGCGGTGAATGTCCAGCATGTCAACTTCGTAAAGCAGGATTAGATACGTATCTACAAGAACGCGAAGGAGCGAGCAACTAATGGATAACTTTTTTGGATTTCGCATCGTAGAAAATTTGCAAAAAATGGACAAGGATATTCAGCGTGAACAACTCAAATATCATAATAAAAGAGTAATGGTCAGCAAGGAATTTACATTTGATGCAGCGCACCATTTACACTGCTATGAAGGGAAATGTAAAAATTTACATGGTCACACATATAAAGTCGTATTTGGAATTAGCGGATATGTAAATGAAATAGGCCTTGCAATTGACTTTGGAGATATAAAAGAAATTTGGAAAAATGAAATAGAAATTTATTTAGATCATCGTTATTTAAACGAAACATTGCCAGAAATGAATACGACTGCTGAAAATATGGTCGTTTGGATTTATGAAAAGATGGCAGAAGCATTAACGAAAGATAATCGTGCGAACGAATACAAGGGAGCTCGTGTTGAATTTGTTCGTCTTTTTGAGACGCCAACTAGTTATGCGGAAGTAAGACGGGAGTGGATGCTCGATGAGTAAAATCCCCGTCTTAGAAATATTTGGTCCGACCATTCAAGGAGAAGGGATGGTTGTAGGACAAAAGACAATGTTTATCCGTACAGCGGGCTGTGATTATAGCTGTGCTTGGTGTGATTCTGCTTTTACATGGGATGGATCGGCCAAAGATCAAATTAAACAAATGACACCGGAAGACATTTGGAATGAGCTTGTAGAAATTGGTGGAGAAAATTTTTCTCATGTTACGATTTCGGGTGGAAATCCTGTTTTGCTGAAAAATATGCAATTTCTTCTTTCTATATTAAAGGAGAATGGAATGCGAACAGCGGTAGAAACGCAAGGGAGTAAATGGCAAGATTGGTTGCTTCAAATTGATGAGATAACGATTTCTCCAAAACCACCAAGTTCGGCAATGCAAACAGATTTTCAGATGTTAGATTCTGTTATTCATAAACTAGCAGAGAAAGATTTTAGTTTAAAAGTAGTAGTATTCGATGATCAAGATTTTGAATATGCAGTTAGGATGCACGATCGTTATCCGAATGTACCATTTTTCTTACAAGTAGGAAATAATGATACGAAAACAGTGGATGATGCGGTGCTTATAAAAAACTTATTAGAAAAATATGAATGGCTTATTGAAAAAGCTGTGAATTGTAAAGAAATGAATGATGCGAAAGTACTGCCTCAGCTTCATGCGTTAGTATGGGGAAATAAACGAGGGGTATAATGAGAAGGGATGTTTAAAATGACAGGAAGATTAGATGAAGATTTAAAAGATGTAACATTATTAGGAAATCAAAATACAAAATATTTGTTTGAATATAGCCCGGGAATTTTAGAGGTATTTGATAATAACCATCCAAACCGTGATTACTTTGTAAAATTCAATTGTCCTGAATTTACAAGTTTATGTCCGAAAACAGGACAACCAGATTTTGCAACAATTTATATTAGCTACATTCCAGAACAAAGAATGGTAGAGAGTAAATCTTTAAAGCTATATTTATTTAGCTTCCGAAATCATGGTGATTTCCACGAAGATTGCATGAACGTTATTATGAATGATTTAATTAAATTAATGGATCCACGCTATATTGAGGTATGGGGGAAATTTACACCACGTGGTGGTATTTCAATCGATCCATACTGCAACTACGGTCGCCCAGGAACGAAGTATGAACAAATGGCAGACTACCGCATGATGAACCATGATCTATATCCAGAAACAATTGATAATCGTTAATATATAATAGAAAGAAAGGA
>NZ_JBALMG010000111.1:0-13796 GCF_036963225.1 Bacillus sp. JJ783
CTTAAGGGGATAATATCAGTTTTATCGGTCTTTTACTTTCAAAAATTATATTTTTAACTTATGCCTTTAGTTGAAACATTTTTGAGTTACCCTTTTAATACTAGTTCACTTTATAATAACCTCTGCAAAAAACTGAGTTCTTCGGTTTAATTGCAATTAAAAATGAATTGTAGATATCTGAGGAGGAAATTAATGTGTTTATCCAACATACAAATAATATGATTGATTTGATATTTCCTGATACATAAAACGACATAAAGGCAGGGACTACCGATAATACAATAATGGGCAAGCTCATAAAGACCCAAAATCTCGTTTTGGATAGGATTGCATTTGTATTTAGCCAAAAAAATATTCCACTAAATGTTAAGCTAATATCACCTTTATTACTTATGACCAAAATGTGTAGACATTCGTGAATGATGAAGACAAAGATACCTATTATGATGAGATAAAATATATTAATATGAGTGAAACTTGTTTCAAAGAAATAGGGTATCAGAAAAATGATTATCTGAAGTAGATATACAAACTTCAGATAATGTTTTCGATACCAATTATTCTTAATAAAAGGAGTCCATTCTGCGAAATCCATACTTATCTGTGGCAAATGACGAAACCAAATTATGATATGCGTTCCCCTCCCTCATTTAAACTATTTCATATCTTAAAACATTTAATCCACTAACACTCAACCGTTAGTTTTATATACAAACCTTCGCTCGCCTTCACTTTTACCGTGTGTTCTTCTACTTGAGTTTGAAGTGATTCAATTTTAGGATTATTCGAGTGAGAAAGTGGTGTTTTCATAGATAAATGCATTCGACAAAATCATCCAAATTCCTTTACATATATGATTTTTATAAAGGGGGTTCTCGCATGCACAGCTTGATGCCCTGTTTTTGGTGAAAAGCAAATTCATCAAGAAGCCATCCCAATTGTCGCTTTGATATGGTAAGTGGTACACTTGAATGTAAAAAAGCTCAGAGTTTTAGCTCTAAGCTTTTTTGTAATCATTTCATTATAGCTCCTTTTAAAGAGCTATATTTTTTATCCATTCTGATTTACTTAATAGATAATGATTATATAGTTGGTTTTCTATCGTTTGTTGACTCAGATAAGTAAATCCACATTTTTCAATAACTTTATTTGATGGTACGTTGTTAATTAAAGCAACTGCGTTAAGAACATCTACATTTGTATTTTTGAACAAATAGTCAATCAACCCTTTAGTCGCTTTAGTAGCGTAACCATTATTTTGATACTCGCTTGAAATAGCATACATAATTTCTCTGTTCGGTGAAGGGAGTTCTTCTTTAATGCCTGTACAGCACCATCCAATAAATTCATTTGTATCTTTAATAAATATCCCCAGCTGTAAAGAATGAACCTCTATGTTAGATGTTGTTTTCACGGCATCAAGAAATGCTTGATTTGCTGGTATTTCATCATTGATAATCCAATGAACCCTCTGTTCTTTCGTTGATTTCCAGTCTGGTAAAAACTTTTCTATTTCCGGCTGATTCGATATTTTATAAATACTCTCCGCATCTTGAATGGTAAACTCTTGTAAGTAAATATCACCACAGTCTATTCTAAATAACCTAGTCAAATTTTCTTCTCTCATGTTCCCACCCCTTAATCCCGTATAAAAATCAGTAATTATGGGAACCTCCTAGCTAGAAGGTTCCCATAATCACATTAAAGTGCCTTTATCTGTTTCGTAAGTTCTTTAAATCGTTCGTCAAGTTCGTTATATTCTTTGTCGTTAGAAGTTAAAAAGCTTAATTTACCTAATACTTCTTGTCTCTCTGTTTCTAACGTTAAACGTAGCTCTTCAATATCATCTCTTGTTTTAGTAGGCTCTTCTAACTGCTTTTGTATCGTATTATTTGAAAACACGAGTTTCGTGTTAGTTGTTTTCTCTAGAAAATATCGATCGTGAGAAACTATAACTAATGTTCCATTATACTCAGCCAATGTATTTTCAAGTTGTTCCCTTGAAGGTAAGTCTAGATGATTTGTCGGTTCATCTAAAATAAGTACATCTTTTTCCTCTAAAATATAGGTCATTAGCTTACACTTCACTCGTTCTCCCATGCTCATTTGCTCAATCGGCTCTTTCCATTGAGAAGCCTGGAACCCTAAATGTTTCATTAAATTTTGGACTTTTCCTCTTTCTTCAAATGTCTCTTTAAAAAATAAATCTTCTGGTGTTTTATCAAGTGGTAAATCAAATACTTCTTGTGTTAAATAACCGATGTTTGCTGATGGTGAAATCCATACTTCTCCTTGAACAGTCTCCGTGCCCATAATCATCTTCAGTAATGTTGTTTTCCCGCTTCCGTTTGGTCCAATAATCGCAACCTTCTCACCGTGTTGGATTGTAAAATTAACGTTTTCGAATAATGTTCGTCCATCAAATTCTTTCCTCAATTGTTTCACTTCTAAAAAGCGTTTTCCTACTTTTTTATTCGCTTGAATAGAGAACTCAACTGAATACTCTTCTTTAACACGTTCTACTTTCGTTTTCTCAAGCTCTTTTTCGAGACGTTTCCGTTTCGACTTCACTTGCGCATCCATTCGCTTCGCTTTCACACGATAAAATTCTTTAACGCCTTCTTGTTTTGTAGACTGTGCATGTGCCTTTTGTGACCATGAACTTAATTCGTTTATTTGTGATTCTACTTGTTCTATCTTTTTTTGCTGTTTTTCATATTCACGCTGCTGCGTCATTCTTTTTTGCTCACGTACTTTCATATAACTCGTATAATTACCGCTATGGTCAATTAATTTTTTATCCTCAATTGACCATATTTTTGTTGCGACAACATCTAAAAAATATCGATCATGCGATACGACGATAACTGTACCTCTCATATTTTTTATTTGTTTAATGAGAAATTCCGTACTCGTCTCATCTAAATGATTTGTCGGTTCGTCTAATATTAATAAATTAGGATTTTCGGAAAACCCTTTTGCTAATCGAACTTTCAGCTTTTCACCACCACTTAAAGTAAGAAAATCGTTCGTTGGCACGCCCCATTTCGCAAGAAGTTCTGCTTCTTTTGCAATCACATCATTACTAATAAAGGATTCTGTTTCTTGTTCAACATATGCCGTTGTCACATTCATTTGCTGCCATTCAACAGTACCTTTTGATGGCTCAATCTTCCCATTAATTAATTGAAGTAACGTTGATTTACCAGCACCATTTTTACCAATTAATCCGATAACATCCCCTTGTTTTACTGTAACATTCATTTTCTCTAATAAAGTATTTTCTATTATTTCAACATAAACATCATTTAATTTTAAAAGTTCTTTCATATTACCGATCCCTTTCATTAAGGGAGAACAAAAAAATCCTCCCAAATTAATTTGGCAGGATTAGTCATTAAAATATTTATACCCAAATAAGCTATTAAGCAAAATAAATAGCAATACTATTGTATGGAAATCGGGCAGACTAATCCTATTTTTTATAAATTGAAATTTATTTAATTTCAACATTTAAAAATAAGATTAGTTAATCATCGTCCACCCATCATTCCTTTCCGTCGTTAGTAACCATATTGTACCATAGTAGTACTGTATGAGTAAATGTAATTATATGTGATACTGCTTTAGATTTTACTATCATGTAAACTTCTACGCGCTCCCACTTATATATTTTTTATATAAATCTTCAATAAATTCTATATTATACATATTAAATTTCAGTTCTTATAATGAAGATATCATTTTAAAAGGAGGATACTACAATGGAGTTTAGCAAACTAGGAAACAGTGGATTAACAGTAAGCAAGATTGCATATGGGAACTGGATAAACCATGGTGGAAAAGTAGATGAGGATACTGCAAAGGATTGTGTGAAAGTCGCACTAGATGTCGGAATTACAACGTTCGATACTGCCGATGTTTATTCAGACACTATAGCCGAAGAAGTACTTGGCCGGGCTTTGCAAGGTATACGCCGAGAAAGTATAGAACTATGTACAAAAGTATGCCATCCGACTGGACCCGGAAAAAATGATCGAGGCTTATCACGAAAGCATATTTTAGAAAATTGTAATGCATCTTTACACAGGTTACAGACAGACTACATTGATGTCTATTATGCACATAGATTTGATACAACAACTCCTCTTGAAGAAACGATGTTAGCTTTCTCAGATCTTGTAAGGCAAGGAAAAGTCCATTATATTGGTGTAAGTGAGTGGACATCGGAACAAATTACCCGCGGTGCAGCACTTGCACGAGAATTGAAAATTCCACTCATCGCTAGCCAACCTCAATACTCGATGTTGTGGCGAGTTATCGAAACTGATGTAATACCAACATGTCAACGTGAGGGACTTGGTCAAATTGTATGGTCCCCCCTTGCACAAGGTATTCTCACAGGAAAATATCAACCTGGTAAACCATTACCGACTCAATCACGCGCTAACTCAGATGCTGGTAAACCATTTTTCCAAAAACTCGTGCAGCGTTGGATGAGTGAAGATATACTCACGGCTATCCAGAAACTCAATCCCATCGCGCAAGAAACTAATCTTACCCTATCTCAACTCGCAGTTGCTTGGGTACTACAAAATCCAGCTGTTTCCTCTGCAATTATTGGCGCATCAAATCCGGAGCAAATAAGAGAAAATGCAGTTGCTTCTAGTGTTAAATTACACCCTGAAATAATGGATCAGATTGATAGTGTGCTAAAAGGGTTCATTGAGTACGATCCGAGCAAAACAGGTTGAAACATCAGTGAATTACTTTTTAAAAACCACAAAATACCTTGTAGTCTAACTTTAAAATAAAAATAGAAGTTTCACTTTCCAATTTCTCACTGCCCATCCTATCAAGATGGGCTTTTACTCTTTAAATTCAAATTGTGAAGTCGCATAAACCTCTCTAACAACTGTTAAAAAGTTCTCTAACACGACAGACTTTTCATCTTGTCTCCATCCAACATATAAATTTATTTTCGGTGTATTTTCTTGAATGTCTTTATACATGACACCCGATTTTTTATAACTTTCCACCGATGATGGAACGACAGAAATCCCCATTCCTGCTGCAACTAAATTTACAATCGTTTGCATTTGGATCGCTTCTTGAACAATATTTAAACTTACTCCATGTTCCCAAAAGTAACTAATAATTAAATCATAAAAGTTAGTACCGAAATGACGAGGAAATAAAACAAATGGTTCGTCCACTAGTTCTTTAATAGAAATATTAGGTAACGAAACTAAGGGATGATCTTGATGTAATACCAATTTTAAACGTTCCTCAGAACAAATTTCGGAAGACAATATTTCATTATTCTGCTTAGAACGAATAAATCCAATATGAATTTGTTTTTCATAGAGTGCTTTTATTTGCTGGTCTGTTGTCATCTCGCGTAATATGAGCTGTATTTTAGGAAAACGTTCTCGGAATTTTTTTAATATCTCTATAACGGTTTCTGTAGAATCGACAAAACCAATTATTAAATGTCCTATCTTCCCTTCATCCGCAAGCTGTGTTTCTTTAATGGTTCTATCTACTTGAAGCAACGTTTGCCGTGCACCTTCTAAAAATATTTTCCCAGCATCGGTAAGTTCAACCATTCTTTTTGTTCGATGAAAAAGTTGAACCCCTAATTCTTCTTCTAATTTACGAATTTCTTGGCTTAAAGGAGGTTGTGCCATCATAAGACGTTCTGCTGCACGACTAAAGTTTAATTCTTCTGCCACCGTTATGAAATACCTCATTTTCCGAATATCCATTTCAATCCCCCTATCATTTACAACTAATAAAGCTTTCTATTTTATTATTAAAAAGTGTTTATATATCTAGTATTTCATTTATTCTTATCAGGTTCGTTTTGCTTCTCTTAGGTATATAATATTTCATTCTCTAATTTTATTAAGAGTACAAAACAAGGCTAAAAAACTTATCTCAAAAGTTCTTTAGCCTGAATCACTTTTTACACATTACAAAATTTAATTCGTACAACGGTACCTTTACCAACTTCTGAATGGATCTCTACACTATGTCCTAATTGTTTTGTAATTTCATATACAAGATATAGTCCCATTCCAGTTGATTCTTTAAAATCTCTACCGTTTTCTCCTGTAAAGAAAGGTTTAAACACTCTTGGTAAATCTTGCTTCGGTATCCCTACGCCACTATCGATAATTTCAAGTGCAACTGTATTACCTTCCTTACATGCTTTTACTTTAATCTTTTCTCTACTACCTGATGAATATTTAATCGCATTCGATATAATTTGTCCGATTAAAAATTGTAACCATTTCGCATCACTTTCTACAGTAATACCTTTATCAATTTCAAGTTCTGGATATACAAAATTCCGGATAAAAAAGCGTTTATGTTCATGCACGGAATCATTCACTATTTGATGTAGTTGCACCCTTTCTACATAGAAATCTTGTGTAAATGCTTCTAAACGTGCGACATACAAAGCCATCTCTAACCCTTTTTTCAACCGATCTGTTTCTTCATTAATACTTTCAAAACGCGAATCCACTTCATCCTGTGTAATTAATTCTATTACAGATAAAGGTGTTTTCATTTGATGAATCCACTGATTCATAAAGGTTAAATGATCATTATTTTTTCTCTCTTGTAATTGCAGCTGATTTTGATAATGACGATATTGTGCATCAAGCAAATCTTGAAGTGCAGTAGATAAAACTGCAAAATCAGATTTTTGAACAGATTCATCTAAAGATTGCATCGGATTTGCTAAGCGCTCATAAAAAGAACGATGTGTAAAATAACGAAATAATAAATAACTTACCATAAAAAAAGCACCTAAAAACATTGCATATAATGCTGTTGTAATATGGTTATGCCCATCAAACCAATACACAAGGAATATGGACAGAAGTTGAAATACTGTAAAACAAATAAGTGGTATATGATCACGTATAAACAGTTTTATCATTTTTCCATACCAGTATCCCAAGTAATATGCAGTCTATATCCAACACTACGAATTGTTTCAATCGCTCCTTCAATATGTAACGTTTTTAATTTTTTACGCACCCGTGTTGTATTTACACTTAACGTATTATCATCAACATAGGATTCACTATCCCATAATTTATTTAGTAACACTTCTCTACTCACAACACGCGGATAATTTTTCATTAACGTCTCTAATAAAATGGCTTCGTTTCTCGTAATATCAATCTCTTGATTCATAAGTTTTAATACAAGTCTTTCGGGATATAAACAAAGACCTTGTTGCTCAACCATACGTTCTTCTAGTTTCGGTGCATAATCTCCGTAAGCACGTCTTAAATGACTACGAATTTTCGCCATTACAACTTCATAATGGAAAGGCTTAGGAATAAAATCATCGCCACCATTTTCTAACGCCATAACTTGATCCATCGTGCCTTCACGAGCCGAAATAAATAATATCGGGCATGTAGAAACCGCACGAATTTGACGACACCAATAGTATCCATCAAAACTCGGTAAATTAATATCTAATAAAACTAACTCTGGTTGTTCTTCTAAAAATATGTCTAACACATTTTGAAAATCCGATACAATAATGCCTTGGTAACCGTATTTCGCAACATAAGTTGATAATAGCTCTGCAATTTTCATATCATCTTCTACAATCATAATTTTAACCATTGTTTTACTCCTTTTCGATCCACAATCTCATATACCATTATACAAAATAAATACTACCTCTTTTCATTAAATACGTAAATTAAAAAAGGATGCTTTTATACAAAAGTATCCTTCTTCTATTTTTCTTATTTAATATTAAATTCACTCAAAGTAAATCCAAGTTTCTCCACATAATCCATTCCTAGTTCCATCCGCGCCGTTTTCAGCGGATCCACAACTTGACAAATTTTTAAATTACCTGCTGATAATAAAAGAGTTGCATCAGCTTTAGGCATTTCTAATTCTTCATGTAAAAATGTCACCATATTATGTACAGCACGATTCGCTGCATCATCTAACAATTTCTCTGAAGCAATGGTCATCATTTTTTCTTTTTGGATAGCCATCGGTAGTGGCCATTGCTTTCCTTTTATAATTTGAACTGTTACAGTTACTTCCCCAGCGACTTCTACTCCACTTACACCAATTTCACCGTCACCCATCGCAGCATGTAAATCACCTAACGCTAATAGTGCCCCAGGGACATTGACTGGTAATAGTAATGTTGTTCCTTCTTTTATCTCTTTACAATCCATATTCCCGCCGTGATCATGCGGCGTACCACATGAAATACTGTCTTCTTTAGGGGCCGTGCCAATGACACCAATCATCGGATTAACTGGTATTTGTAGTTCATCCGAAAATATTACATGTTCATTTTGGATTGGAATAATTTTTACTGTATTTTCATTTAGCTCATTACCTATTACACCCAGGTTCGCTCCTGTAGTTAAAACACCCTGCTCTGAAATTTTAATCTTTTCAATCATTACGACTAATATATCACCAGGTTCTGCCTCTTTAATATATACAGGTCCAGTCGCTGGATTAATTCGATTCCAATCTAGTTCTTGAAATACGACATTTTCCGAATCAATTTGATTTTCAAAGCAATCATATGTTTCAAATACAAGACGGCTCCCAATTTCTACTTCAATACATGGATTATTTTCTGGTGACATTGCGTAAATAATATGTTCTTTATGTATACGATGCATAATACCTCTCCTTTTTCGTTTTTTATCTTCCGTATAATAATTAGCTTTTTTCCGTATAAGCTCCTTTTTAAAATTAGTAGTTATTTTCAAGAAAAATGCACTTAGCTCATTTTGAAACATACACTCTTTACTATAACAAGTAAAGAAAGGTGGTATTACAATGCCCCTTATTCCATACAACGAAAGTGACGTTGATTTACTAGCACGTTTAATCCGTGCTGAAGCTGAGGGCGAAGGACGACAAGGTGAACAACTTGTCGGATGTGTTGTAGTAAACCGTGTATTTTGCGATTGCTTAGATTTTAAACAACTCCGTACCGTACCTGATGCTGTATATCAAAGCCCTGGCGGATTCGAAGCGGTTCAATACGGATACTTTTATCAACGTGCCCGTGAATCAGAAAAAGAAATCGCAAGAAAAGTTTTACAAGGTGAATGGCGCTGGCCGGCAAGGTGGGCTCTTTGGTATTTCCGTCCAGTTGGAGCTTGTCCGCCTGAATGGTATAATCAGCCGTTTGCAGGGCAATTTAAAAGCCATTGTTTTTACGAACCACGTGGTGATGAATGTCCAAAAATGTATTCACGATAGCAAAAATTAAGCAACGCAAGTACTTATTCTTTTGAGTACTTGCGTTATTTTTTAATGTACTTTAGAAATCTAATAATATGACGAATTTTCTGGCGCCTACCACATGTATTAATAAAGGTATACGTGGACCACTTGATTGATTCATAATGAGCCTATATATAATGGTAAATAATTGTTTTTGATTTTCTTTCATTATTTTTTTATTTTCATGATGGCAAATCGGATACAATTGTTCCATTAAGTTAGAATAATCTTTATTAGAACGAAGTATTTTACAAACTTCTACTAGCCATTTTTTCTGCCTTTCACCTAATGTGTTATAAAACTCCGTATTTTTCTCTTGATTTACCGCAATTAATTTTTCAGATTGAAAGTTTCTTATCCAATGCTCTGCACGATTACTTATCGCTACCATTTCAGGTAATCCATAACTCCTATCTATTTTCTCTAATATATCTTGTAAAATAGATGAATCAAAATTTAATAACGGTAAAGTTCCTGCTACTTGATTAAACTTTGGATGCTCTTTAAATCGCTTACTTTTCACTCCCTTCATATACTTGGAATACATTTTCACATGAAACATCACATATCTCTTTCTCCCCATAGTTTTATGCTATTTTCGAGTTACATGAGAAGGTCTTCGTTTTTTTGTAGTACATCTTTATTCCAATCAAACAAAAGGTTTACCTCCATTTTTATCGAAATTTATATGTATCTCTAATGAATTGAGGTGAAACAGATTGCACAGAAATATTGAATTAGTCGTAGATGCAAAAGCGAGTTTAGGTGAAAGTCCTTGCTGGGATGAAAAAAGACAAATATTATATTGGGTTGATATTATAGAGAAGAAATTATGCCTCTACAGTCCTACTAGTAATATGAACCGAGTGATTATTCTCGATCAACAAATCGGTTGTGTCGTTCCATATTTAGATGATGTAGTACTTTTAGCTGTAGAAAAAGGCTTTTACTCTCTTAATCTAAATACAGAAAAACTTACACATATTTATGACCCTGAACCAGATTTATTAGAAAACCGCTTTAACGATGGAAAATGCGATCCAGCTGGCCGCTTTTGGGCAGGCACTACAGACTTATATGGTATTAATGCGGCTGGTTCCTTGTATTGTTTAAACAATAATTTCAACGTAGATAAAAAAGTTGCACATGTAAATACATCAAATGGTATAGCTTGGTCCCCTGATCATACATTTCTTTATTTCATTGATACGCCTACTAAAAAAGTTGTTCGTTTTGATTATGACATACATACTGGTGTAATTAGCAATTCAACAGATATTATCATCTTCCCTGAAAATGAAGGTATACCCGATGGTATGACAATTGATGTAGAAGGTTGTTTATGGATTGCACATTGGGGAGGCTCGAAGATTACTAGATGGAATCCCTTTACTGGAAAACAGATTTTAAGTATTCCGATTCCTGCTTTATATGTAACGTCGTGTACATTTGGAGGACCTAACTTGACCGATTTATACATCACAACAGCCCGAACAAGAATGACGGATGCGGAATTAAAACAGTACCCACATGCTGGTGGTATATTTCGAATTCAAACAAATATTAAAGGTTGTCCAACCTATTCATTTCGCCATGAAACTATTGGAGCTGAAACATTATGAACAGAATCGATTACATAAGACACGAAGAGAAAAAGTATCACGATTTTTGCTATGAACAATATAAATTATTTGAAGCGGGATCTTGGCTATATAAACCTGTTAAAACAGTTATGAACATGCTGAACTATTTTGAAGGACAGAAAGACCTACACATACTTGACCTTGGCTCTGGTGTCGGTAGAAACAGTATTCCGATTGCACAAAAAATCATGAATAGTGGCGGCACCGTTACTTGTGTTGATCTACTTGATTCGGCTTTAACGAAGTTACAAGTTTATAGCAAAGAACATGATGTATTTGAATACATAAAAACAGAACAATCAGCACTTGAAGACTACTATATTTCCTCTAATTCTTATAACTACATCATTGCAGTATCAAGTTTAGAGCATGTCAGATCAATAGAAGATTTTAAAAAAGTGCTTCACTCTATGAAAAATGGTACAAAGAGTGGTGGTATCAACTGTTTAATAGTCAACTCTAACATTCAAGAAATTGACTTGGAAACGAATCAAGCATTAGATGCTTTAATTGAAATTAACCTTTCTACGAAAGAAATGATACATACACTAAAAGATGTTTATACCGAATGGCAAGAAGTACAAGTTGAAATAAAAAATTTAACGTATGATATTGTACGAAACGGTACACACATTCAATTAAATACGAATGCGATTACTTTTGTCATGCAAAAATTGTAGTTTATACGAGTGGTGACAATTCTTATTTTTTATAGTCACCACTCATATATTTATGTAACCATCATTCAATTTTAATTACAATTTTCCCTCTAGTATGCTGACTTTCACTCAAAATATGAGCTTCTCTAACTCCTTTTTCATTAAACGGAACAACCTTGCTAATGATTGGTTTAATTTTTTCAGCTTGGATCAAACTAGTTAATTCATCTAATTGCTTCCCACTTGGTTTCAACCATAAAAATCCTGATTTTATGCCCTTTACTTCATGCAGTGGTTCATGAACGATAGAAACTAGAACACCACCAGATTTAATAATTCGAAAACTTTTTTCTTGTACTTCTCCGCCGATTGTATCTAACACAATATCATAATCTGATAGTAACTCTTCAAATTTATCTTTTTTATAATCAATAACAAGGTCAGCCCCTAAACACTTTAAAAACTCTTCATTTTTACTACTTGCAGTTGTTGCGACAAAGGCCCCAAATGATTTTGCGATTTGAATTGCAAAACTCCCTACTCCGCCCGCTCCAGCATGAATTAATACTCGGTCATTTTCTTTTATTTGTGCATAATCAACCAGACTTTGCCAAGCTGTTAGTCCTGCAAGAGGTATAGATGCTGCCTCTTCAAAATTAAGATTATTTGGCATTTGCGCTACTAAATTTGATTTCACTGTAATGTATTCAGAATAAGAACCTTTCCCTGTATTTTCAGGTTTCGTAAACACTTTATCTCCTATTTTAAAATGATTCACATCTTCTCCAACTTCTTCAACTATTCCAGCAACATCTAATCCTAATGTAATTGGAAATGAAAATCGCAACTTTTCTTGTAAGTCTCCCTTTCTTATTTTCCAATCAACAGGATTGACAGATGTTGCGTGTATACGTATTAATACTTCATTACATTTAACAACTGGTTTAGGAACTTGTCTTTCTTGTAATGCTTCAACACTACCATATTGATTAATAACAATTGCTTTCATTTCCTCTCCTCCTTGTTGTTTATTGTAATAACAAACAATTATTTTTCAAAATTTTCCGCCTTGGATGACAATAAATATGTTAGGAGGTGATATTTATGCTACTCTACTAATTAAGCATCATGAGTGCAAAAAACATTTATTTCACTTAAATACAATCTAATTTACGCCTAAGAAACACCCAAAGTTATATTTCTCTTTATTTATTAATGACCTTTAAATGAAACGGAGAGTGTGCTATGAGTGAACAAGTTTTCAAAGTAAACGGTATTGATATATGTACAGAAAGCTTTGGAAATCCTAATAACCCAGCAATATTATTAATTATGGGAGCTACGTGTTCAATGGTTTATTGGGATGAAGAATTTTGTGAAAGGTTGGCTAGCACAGGAAGGTTTGTCATTCGCTATGATAACCGTGATGTTGGGCGTTCTGTTACATATGAGCCTGGGACTTCCAATTACACTGTAGCAGATATGGCTGAAGATGCAATCGGAGTACTCGATGCGTATCATATTGACCAGGCACACCTTTTTGGCATGTCATTAGGAGGTATGATTGCTCAAATTGCTGCAGTAAAACACCCAGAAAGAATTTTGACCTTAACATTACTAGCAACAAGTGTTATTGGATCTGATAACAATACTCGTGATTTGCCTCCAATGGATGAAAGAATTTTGACACATCATGCTAATGGTGCAAATTTAGATTGGACAAATAAAGATGTTATAGCGAAATATTTAGTTACAGGATCACGTCTACTCTGTGGATCAAAGCGTATATTTGATGAAGCAAGAACTTTGAAACAAGTAAAACAAGAAATAGAACGTGCTAACAATTTATTAAGCATGTTTAATCACGCCCTCCTTACAGGTGATGATTCTTATGAAGGTATACTTAAATCATTACTAGTACCTACTTTAGTAATTCATGGTACAGACGATACAGCTCTGCCACTTGAACATGGACTCGCACTTATTGATGAAATTCCGAACTCAAAGCTATTCCCCCTTGAAGGTACAGGACACGAGAATCATCCAGATGACTGGGATAAAATTATTAAAGCAGTTTCAGAACATATATCCCATATAAGATAAGAACAACTATTAGAAGGGGCACAAATTGTTTTGCCCCTTCTATTTATCCCGCATTAACGGGCAGTAAAACTCCCACCTCAAAATT
>NZ_JBALMG010000111.1:13842-30351 GCF_036963225.1 Bacillus sp. JJ783
GTGGGGGATGAACAAAACCCCCACTGATTATAGTTTCACTTTATAAAGATTACGATACAATAACAAAAACCCATCACCGCATTCTTATGTATAGTGATGGGCTCTACCTATGATTTTCTATGTTCAAAAGAATGGGCAATCTAATTGATCAACAGATTCCCACGATTTTTTTTTTACATTTTCGGTGGATTTACTATTTTCTAGTGGTACGTTTTTAAATGGATTCACTTCAACTTTTAGTAGAGATGGCGGTTCTACATATAAAGAAAAAACATGACTACTTGGCAAGGCTTTCGATACATCAATATCTCCTACTTGTTTAAATAATTGCTGGGCCGCAAAGAAAAAGAAATTAGTTGGATTAGATTGTTTATTAAGCCAAGCAATCATTTCAGGCGATACTGATTTATTAATGTTAATTTTCACTCGATCACCACGTTTATATCGCCTAGATCGCATACTTCCACCAACTAACTTATCGTTAAGTTTGTAAACCCTAACTCTTTTTGCTTATGCTCTCTATATTTTGGCGAGCATGTATATACTAATAACCCACGAGCATTGGTGAATAACGGGTTATCTACAAAGATCACATTTTTCAAGCGTCCTTTTTGTTTCAAAATCATTTTTAAGCTATTTTTAATAATAACTGCGCCCCCACCATAAATAAATACATATGGATCGTCTTTCATATCATCAATTTTGTTAATAATATCCGTTGCGACACGTGCTGCTAAACCTAAAAATGCTGGCTGCGATTCCTCAACTAACAATGCATTTCTTGGGTGCTTTTCATTTAAATAAATTTGGTTAAATTCTGTAATGCTATCAATTGTTTTCGTAGGATATTTCCGATTCCACCTCGTAATAATTTGTAGTAACGTTTCTTTTACACCGTACGATAATCCTTTACTTAATTGCGGACGGAAATTTACCCCTAATGAAACAACTTCTTCCGTTGTCCCCGCGCCAATATCAAAAGACAATAAAGTTTTATCTACAAAATCAATTTCTGAAACTTGATTTTGTTCACATTCTATTTTATGTTTCACAACATTTCCTTCCTCATCATATACAATCCCCCACGTCCCAGAAGCGCCTTCAGGTAGACATTTACAAAACTCAATAGAAACATTAATCGTAACATCGCGTCCATTTGGATAATGGAATATGACCTTGTGATTACCCATATACCGTTTCGCATTTTCAGCAGCAATTTCCTGTGTAATAAGTTGCATTGGAAGAGCAACAGATAAATCATAACGAATATTAATATGACTTGAAGTAGGGCTTTGACGCATAGCACTTATCGCTAAACCTGAAAGGATTGTAATGACCATTAACTCATCAGTAGATTTATTTGATTTTTTCTCCACTTCAGTACCTTTTAATTGATCTTGAATCACTTTTTCTCCAACGATGTATCGTACATTATTTAACATTAGCGATGGAGAACTAATGGTCACATCAATGTGATTCTCTAATTCTGACGATGAAACTTCACCCTCATCTAACAACCCCGTAGACTCACCTATATATAAGGAATAAATACTCGGAATAAAAATAGGTTCCTGCCCTTTCACCATTAACTTCAAACCATTATTTCCTGCATCTGCACCAGCTTTTAAAAGAATAGACATAACTACCCCCTAAATTAATCTGACATCCCTTCCAAATATATGCGAGCCCATTCTTTTACATTCAAATGTAATGTAATTTTTTCTTCATCCTTTAAACAAAATATCATAAACATTCACTTCATATGTAAAAAATGTTTGACATAAAACTTTTCCAATTTTATACTATGGATGTAAAGAGTTTTTTACAAAAGTGGAGGTGCAATTATATATTGAATACTAAAAAAATTATTTTTGTAATCATAACTTTATCTTTAATCGCTATACTTGTACATGGCACATACAAATACATAACTGAAGGTTCAATTTTGGGTGGGACTATTTTCGCTGCTTCTTTAATACTTAGTAATTTAATTAATCATATTACATGGGGAGATCCAAACGGAGTATCGAAAGAAAGTCAAGATGAGATGGGACAACAAATTACATATAAAAGCTTTAAAATCGCGTATTTTGTGCTTGTAGGTGTTATGTTCCTTATATTACTCTGCTCGGAAGGATTTTCTATGGGTTCCAATTTGGATGGTGTAAAAAACCTTCCACTCTTTATTGCACTCTGTTCTTCCTTTCTTATTTTCCCTATTGTTGAACTCATTGTCGCCAAACAATATAAATAAAAAAAGTGGTTTTCTAAATGCAGAAAACCACTTTTTTATGTTTAAATACCTTCTGCTATTGCTTTCAGCTTATTCACAGTCCGCCAGTTCCTTACTGTAGCTGGCGTATGTAATTTTTGAAACTGGTTCATTAGTTTAGAATTACGAATGCTTTTTTTGAAAAATAAATACACTACTCTTCCTTCGATATGGCAATCTTCTATGTCACTTTTGTACATAAGTAACCGCTTACTGTCTTCTTCAGAAAGTGGATTAGCTAAAAAGGCCACATGTAAACTTTCTCCTTCTAATAACGAATGGGTCTCGTAAGGACACTTTTTAATAATATTAATAAATTCATCATTTGCTCGTAACATGACTGGAACATTGAAATCAAAAACGTTCTTAATTTCACATTCAATTCGTTCCTTTAAAAAACTTATCTCTTCTTCTGACTCAAACACTACATTTCCACTTTGAATATATGTTTTCACTCTTTTTAACCCTATTGATTCAAACATTATTTTCAAATCTGCCATTTTGATTACTTTATGTCCACCTACATTAATTCCCCGTAGTAGTGCAATATAAATTGTCATATGATTACCCCTCACGTATTTAAATGCTTAACAATCGAATTGTTTTGCACCTTCATGCTTCTCGAATACTTACTTTAATACATCTAACATATCATGTACGGAAAATATCTCAAATTAAAAAACTTACTACATGATTTTTTTCAAGAGTAAGCTTTGTTATCTCATTATCTCGTTATAGGTAAATGTAATATGAATTGTTGTCCAATTGGTCCCATTCTTCTAAACCCTTTATCTTGAAATCCAACTTTCTCATATAACTTTTGTGCCGGAATGTTTTTTTCATTTACAGCAAGAATCACTTCATTTTTTACTGGATAATAATATTTTACAAAGTCTTGTAATAACGCCAATGATTTTTTAGCATATCCCTTATTTTGTTTATTGTGATTAATGGAAAAAGAAGTTAAAAGTATGGCATCCTTATTTTCTGTAAACTCCTGTACTCTATCACCTGTTTGTAATATAAATACACCGACAGGTACTCCGTTATAGTCTAAAATAACAACTACATTTTTCGTTCGATCATTTTTCGCTTTCTCCAGTAATTCACCTGGATTCGCCGTAAATTGAACTTGTTCACTTGGTAAAGTAAATGATTGTATTATCTCTTTATACTGCTCCTTATACGGAACTAATTGTATTTCCCCTGTATGTATGTTCATGCTTAACTCTCCCATTCCTTCAAGTTATTAACTTAAACCTTGCTGTGTTTTAGAATGCACTTTTCCATCCAAAAATGTAATTTCAGCAAATGATTTTGGATCATTTCCTTTCCAAGCAAAAATTTGTTTAATTCGTGTAGAATGTTCTTCCCCTTCTTCTATGAGTAAATCCCCTTCAAAACCGATTAAATCTTTCACTTCTAAATATGTCATTCCTTCATTAATATTTGAGAAATGATTTACATTAATGGATTTTTGATTTTTATTTTCCGTTATAGTAGAAGATGTAGCAGTTTTCTTCTTCACTTCTTTCTTCTGGTCACACGCTGTCATACTAAAACCTATGCATAAACTACACAATATGAGTGTGCTTTTTTTCATCATAACGGTTGTCCCTCCCCTCATTATTAAACCATATTTTCCCTTAAAAATAAACTGAATATTTAATTTTAAGGGAAAATCCCGTACAATTTAGTACGGGATTTTCCCTATTTTTTCAAATGATTATTGGACTGATCATCTTGTTCTTTTCGAAGTTCTTGTTCTTCATCTTTTGGTAATTGTTTATCATTATCTTTAATCGGGTTTGTTTCTCTATTTTCAATCATATCATTTGGAACTTGCGGCATTACACGGCCAACAATTGCTGCTAATTCATCAAGTATGCCTTCACCAGTTTTGCCATTCTTAATTTGCTTACCTATTTGTTTTAGTCTTTCATACGTATCAACATCTGCTACAACGACTGCATTCGCACCATTTGGGTCATTCTTCAAACTTTCTGCAACAGAATACTTAATTGACTCAACGCGAGTTCGATCAAGTTTCGCTTTTACATCAATACCTACAACAGCATATTTCCCAACTACTACTGCTGTCGCATCGTTTACACCAGGTATACTTGCAGCTAAAGATGCCAGATGATCAGCTGCTTTTTCATTTGGCTTATTTGATTTATTTGTATACGTAACATTTTTCATCGAGACATTTTTTTGTTCTGGCTTTTCATTAGGATTGTCTTTTTTTCCAATGCTACATCCAGTAATAACGAAACAAAGCATTAACATATATATAATGATTTTCATTATTTTCACCACTTTATCATTGATGTTTAATCATAAATTTTTTCAACAGCTTGCATCTTCTTCACTTTTTCTTCTGCCCCGCTATTTGCGTTAATGAAAATTTGGTACGTATCTTTCCCTAAAGTACCAACAAACTCATAGCAAAGTACTTCATTATGCAAGTCATTTACTACTACAGCTTTACGTTCTTCCATAACTTTTACATCGGGATTAATTTTCTTTCTCGCCTCAGCAGCAGTTAGCTTCGCACTCGGAATTGTTCGTTTTTGATGCGATGCTAAATATTCCTTTGCAGAAAAACCAACAATCGATCCATCATCTAAAGCAATTTTCATTTGAATTGCTTCTGGATAAATACGCACTCCATTTTCATTTACAACGTACGTAAACACACCGATATTATCATATTGAGAACTATCAAATAGCTCCATATTTGTAAACTTATGATCCTTTAAAAATGTTAATCCTTTACTTCCTGCATCATTTAAACTAATTTTTTGCTCTTTAATCTCTCGGTTATTCATTACCCAAATTGGATATCCACCTTTTCCCGTAATATCCATATAAAATTCATTATTTGTTGCTGGGTCTTTAATTTTCACACTGTAGAAAGATTCTTTTGCACCTTTTCCACTTTTCTCAACATCTACTTTTTCATTTCCTTTTAAATTCAAAAATGATTTTGCAATTTTTCCTGCCTCATCTTCTGAAATTGCTTTTCCTTCTGCTTCAAACCCACCTTTTTTGTTCTTTTGTGCACTTGTAAAAGTAGGTCCGAAATTAGTAGACGAGTACGACGTTACATTCTTTTCAACTGTTTTTAATCCATCAATAATTGTGTTATCTGCTGGATCTCGGTTTGATGCAAGTGCCATTTCAACGTCCATCCAGCGTAAGTTGTTTTTCAACACAAGGTGTTGCACTTTTCTTAGTTCATCTTGTATATTTCCTGCATTTGAATATAACGTTTGTAATGTTTTATATTCTTGCTCATTTAATGGTTCTTTTTCTAAATCACGAATTGCTGCACGATAACTAAAATCACCGATATTTGCTAAAAATTCTTCAGTTTTATTAAACGGCATTAATGTTAATGGTAGTTGACCTACATCAGAACGAGCTTCAGATGTTAAACGCCAAACATCTGCTAATGCAGGTGATAAAGATGTGCGTGAATTCATGGCAAGCGTTGTGCCAATTTTATCGTGTAATAAATCAACCTCGTATGCTAAATCATGGAATGCTCGTTGATAACTATTTTCCGCTCGAATTAAAACCGCATTTTTCTCTTGGTGTTCTTTATAGCCCCAATATCCTGTTCCAACTACACCGATTGTTAATAACACAATGATAATACCTCTTAACATAGTTCCACCTCCGCTCTATTTACAGAAAATATGTTTACCGATTTTTTTAATTTGTGGACGAGTCCAAATCCATTTACTTGTCGCGGTATCTGGATTGAAATAATATAATGCATTCCCGGTTGGATCCCATCCATTGATCGCATCTAATACAGCTTTTTTCGCTGTTTCATTTGGCGTTAAATATATTTGTCCGTCTGCTACTGCTGTAAAGGCTCTCGGTTCAAAGATTACACCTGAAACGGTATTTGGAAACGATGCACTTGTAACACGATTTAAAATAACCGAAGCCACTGCAACTTGTCCTAAATATGGTTCGCCACGTGACTCTCCGTATACAGCGTTTGCCATTAACTGAATGTCATTTTGAGAATAACCGTTTGGAACATTTGTCCCTTTACTTTGTGGTGGTTTATTTTCTTGTGCAGTACCACCGCTATTCCCTTTATTAGTTGTAGTACCTTTATTAGCGGTCGACTTATCATACTTTGTCGCTTTTACAAGCATTTGCTTCGTTTTAGCACCCGCTAAACCATCAACCGGCAATCCAAATTTTTGCTGAAAGTTTCGAAGCGCCCAATATGTACCCCATCCGAAAACACCATCTACTTTTCCTGTGTAAAATCCGTTATGTTTCAAACGAGATTGTAATTCAATGACATCTTCTCCAGATGCTCCCCTTTGAATTACTTGATTAGAAAAGGCTTCTACATTTTTGGTTTGTATACTACTTACCATTAAAGATAAGCCAATAAAGGTAAGTAAAACCGCTATCTTCAAAAAACCTTTTTGAAGCATATATTTCCCTCCTTAATTACAGTAATGAATTCATGGTTATGTTTTGTAAATGTGAAGCTTTTATGTAAAGAAGACAAAAAAAGCCAAGCTTATATGCTTGAAGATATATGCACACAATATAAAAAAGAGTAAAAGGAGCTTATTATGAAGCATTTCTTCACACGTATAGCATTCGCGATTTTTTTACTAACAGCATGTTCAAATATATATACTGATCCGTCTATCGTTCACGCACAGCCGCCCTATGCAAAATGGGGTAAACTAGCCGTTGAAAAAACGAAAGAACAATATCCGAAAGCTGAGATTATCGATTACCTTCATATAGGTAGAAAACCAAAAACTGTTCAAATAACAGTTGAAAAGTTTAAATTATGGCTACGTGAGGGTGGAAAAGAGTATGGTGTTTTTGTGGATGTAGAGTTTGATACGAAAACAGAGAAATTTTTAAAGATGTCCTTTCAGAAGACAAATCGGTAAAACAAAGAAACTTCCGTCTTTACATACAGACGGAAGTTTCTTTATGTACTTCTTCCTTAATAAGGAGGATTATTTTTTAAATGCAAAGATCGATTCCCTAACATTTTTACTAATCCGCAAATAGCTCCAATAACAACGGATATCCCTATACTATATAAAAGTACTCTACCATATCCACCTATTCTCGGATCGAGAAACGGATATGGGTACCAATTCACGAATGGACCGCGTATTAAGCTATAGACAACATATAAAAGCGGGAAAACAAGCCAACTCGCAGCCTGTTTCCATGTAATGGTCTTTGTAGGTGGATTTATAACCCAGTCTAAAATCATCGCTAATGGCATGATGTAATGAAGCACAGTATTTACCCACGGTATTGCTGTTTGAAGTGACTCTTCTAATCCCCTTAATAACAAAAAATAAATAAGTCCTGTTGTCAGTATATATACTGTAGCTGCGCCGCGAAGAACTCCAAACTGCTCAGAACGTCCGAATGTGGCTGTCCCCACGCTACTTAATAGTAGAATTACCGCCCCTAAAATATTACTTTCAATTGTGAAGAAACTAAAAAAATTAACTGGATTGAACGGTTTCACTTGTGCTCTTGTAACAAATTGAGTAATAAGTGCACTAAACGCTAGAAGACTTAATAACAGTCTATAAATCGCTATCATTTTTGCACTTCTCATACAACACCCCCTTCCTCTTCTTATTTATGATTGGAATTCTCTATTATATGCTCTATAAATAACTTTAATGGTACGAGGCCACGTTTCGGCATGTGACTACTAATAACCGCTACGAGCTCTAACTGCGGAATGATAATAATGTATTGCCCTCCGTATCCCATAGCAAAATACATACAATACGGTATGTGAAATCTTTCGTTATGTAATACCCACCAGTGATATCCATATGCTCCGACATGTTCATACGTTTCGAATAGAGCTGTAGTTGATTCTTCTAACCATTTCGATGATACAATATCATTTCCCTTCCAATATCCATTGTTCAAACATGCTTTTCCTAACTTTAATAAATCTATAGATTTCATTTTCATACCAAATCCGCCAACATATATACCTTGCGGGTCTTGTTGCCACTCATACTCCGTAATGTTTAACGGCTCAAATAAATATTTTTTCGCGAATTGCTCCGTCGACATTCCAGTTGCTTCTTGAATAATGTAACTAAGTAAATGAGAAGAGCCTGAATTATAATTCATTTTCGTACCCATTTCTTCAATGAGCGGCTTTTCTAAAATATATTGCACCCAATTGTCTGATTCCACAAAATCATTTGGGAAAACAACACCATTTCCGAACTCTTGCCAATCTTCTCCTGTTGTCATCGTTAATAAATGATACAGCGTTAATTCCCTCTTATTCTCCGGTACATTTGGAATCCACGTTGTGATTTGTGTATGTATATTATTTATAAATCCTTTATCAATTGCGATACCAATTAATATAGATACGATACTTTTTGTAATCGAATTAATTTTAAATAAGTCATTTGCACAGTCTATCGTTTTATAGTACTCAGTCGTTAATTCCCCTTTTTGATAAACAAGAAATGTATTAACTTTTTTCTTTTCAAATTTATTTTGTAATTGCTCAAAGTTCAAGAAATCTTCCTCCATCTAAATGATTATGTAATATTTGTTGTTCATCTCGTTCTCTCTATTAAATCATATTTGTTTTTAAAACAAAAAAATAAACTTGCCAGCATTTAATAGCTGACAAGTTTATTTTATAATTTCGTTCGAACATTCCAAAGCTCTGGGAAGAAGCATTGATCAAGCACTCGCTTTAAATAAGATACGCCAGAAGAGCCACCTGTTCCCATTTTATGACCAATAATTCGTTCTACCGTTTTCATATGACGGAAACGCCATTGTTGTAGCCAGTCTTCAATATCGATTAATTTCTCTGCAAGCTGATATAAATCCCAATATTTCTGCACGTCCGCATATACTTCTATCCAAGCCGCTTCTACAGTTGCATCCTCTTCGTAAGGCTGCGTAATATCACGGTTTAACACATCTTCATGAATTGGGAATCCTTCTTTAACAAGCGCTTGTATCGCCACATCATACAAACTTGGTGCATGAAGTGCTTTATGAAGACGAGCATGTAATTCTGGGTCCTTTTCATAAATCTTTAATGCATGTGGTGTTTTATAACCAAGTGCATACTCAATCATTCGATATTGATACGATTGAAAACCGGAAGCCTGACCAAGTGAATCACGGAACTCAATATATTCTGATGGCGTTAATGTCGCAAGAATATCCCAAGATTGAATAATTTGCGACTGAATTTTTGATACACGTGCTAACATTTTAAAAGCTGGTGGTAATTTATCTTGTTTAATAGATTCAATTGCTGCATTCAGTTCATGTAAAATTAGTTTCATCCAAAGCTCACTCGCTTGGTGAATAACGATAAATAACATTTCATCATGATGATCTGATAATCTTTGTTGACTAGATAATAAGCTATCTAGCTGTAAATACTCTCCGTACGTCATATTTTCCTTAAAATCAGTGTGAATCCCTTTTTCCATAATTACCTTTTCGTTTTCTTTCATATTAATCAAACGCCCCTTTTATATATTTCTATTTATATTGGTCTAATAACAGCGCGAACTGGGCTCCCATCTGCATCTGTTAATGCAAGTGGTAAGGCAATAAGTTCGTAATCGCCGTCTGCTACGTGATCGAGTACGACATTTTCTAAAATGTGAATTCCGTGTTTAAATAATTGATGATGTGCTGCTAGTTCTTTATCATCTAAAGGATCAACAGAGGGTACATCTACCCCAATTAAACGAATGCCCTTACTTGATAGAAAATCTGCAATATCAGCACGTAAATACGGGATTTTTTCTGGAAATTCTTGCGCTTTACCATGTGAAGATGTACGTAATAATAATCGCTCTACACCTTCTAATTTAAAACGTTCTAATTCCTTTTTACCGATACTCTCCAGCCCTGACACATCGATAACTCGTGCTGCGCCTACATATACGTGTATATCTAAATCTAACACCTTCTTACCGTCATTATCGAAATGAAATGGTGCATCAATATGAGTACCTGTATGGATACTCATCGTTAACTTTCCGACATTTACTGAACCACTGTCTTCTTTTGACCATGAAACTTCATACGAGAACGGTGTATCCCCTGGCCACGTCGCGATATCATTATTTAGCGGTTGTGAAATATCAATCCACTCCGATGTTTTCATGCTTATGCCACAACCTCTCGCTTATTTTCAAAGTTTTTATATTCTTCATTTTTCATAATTTTCTTTAAGATTTGTACAGAGTTCCATACTTCCTCATACGTATTGTATAAAGCAACTGGCGCAAGTCTAACTCCATTTGGAGCTCTAAAGTCTGGAATCACTCCATTTGCTTTTAACGCTTTACATATACGTGCCGCCTCAGCATGTTCTAAATAAATATGTCCGCCTCGTTTTTCATCCTCTAGCGGATTTCCGATTGTAAATCCCATATCATTTAACTCCAATTGAATTAAATCAAGCATATATCTTGTTATATGTAATGACTTTTCACGTAATCTTTCAATACGGGCATCTTTAAAAATTTCAAGAGAACCGATTAATGGTGCAATACTTAATACGTGAGGTGTCCCTATTTGATAGGCTCCAGCATGATCAGCCGCAGTTAATGAATGTTCCATATCAAACTGCTTATCCTTTCTAGAGCTAAACCAACCAGATAATCCTGGAAGTCTATCTAAATGTTTTTTATTCACATATAAACCTGCAACACCACCAGGACCTGCATTTAAATATTTATAATTACACCATACAGCGAAATCTACATCCCCTTCGTTAAAATGATGCGGAATAGAACCGATTGAATGACATAAGTCAAAACCGATATGAATACCACGTTTATGAGCTTCAGCTGTTAATCGCTTCATATCGAGAATTTGTCCGCTTCTATATAGTACAGAAGGCAATAAAATTAAAGCGATATCATCTGTCATTGCCTGAATAATATCATCTTCAGAAAGTGTTCTTCCATCTCGACTTTTCACTCGTACTAAATGCTCATCTGGATCTAAGCCTTTTAAACGAATTTGACTTTGAAGCGCATAAATATCTGACGGAAATGTTAATTCATCCGCAAGAATTTTTGTACGTATTCCTTTCGGCTCATAAAACGTCGCAATAACTTGATGTATATTCGCAGTCGTGGAACCGGTTACAATTGTTTCTTCCGGCAAAGCTCCAATAAGAGGTGCTGTCAATTCACCTAATTTCTCCGAAAGGAAAAACCACGGATGCTCACCTTCAGTCCATCCATCAATTCCAAACTCTTTCCATGAATCTAGCAAAGTAAGTAACGATTTCTCTGCTCTTTTTGAAAGCAAACCTAAAGAGTTACCATCTAAATATATTGTTCCTTCTTTTTTATAAAATTCAGTTTGAAAATCTTTCAGTTCATCATGTTTATCACATTCAAGCGCATACTCATAAGTTGGTTGAAATGGTTCTTTATACATGGTGTCACCTTCTTTTAATTTTCTTTTTATTCTAACTAATTGAAATATATCACTTAAATTGATATAACGTCAATGATATTATGTCAGTTGACTTTATATACGAACTTCTTTTACAATACAATTATATTTTCAGATATTTCAGTATAAAGAGGTGATTCCTTGAAAAACACTACTCTTTCAACAAGAAAACACCGCTCCTTAGAAACGAAAAAGAAACTATTACATTCCGGTTATACTATTTTTATAAAAAACGGATTTCAGAAAACTACAATCACGCAAATTATTAAACATGCAGAAACTGGTTATGGAACAGCATATGTATACTTTAAAAACAAAGATGCTCTCCTCGTCGTTTTGATGGAAGGTGTGATGAATCGCTTTTATGATATTGCTGATCGCTCTTTTTCCCCTCAAACAAAGGCCGAAGCACGAGATATGATTCAGAATCAAGTGCGCGCTTTTTTACAGTTAGCACAAGAAGAAAGAGCTATATTACAAGTTGTTGAAGAAGCAATAAGAACCTCAAAAGAAATACGTCAAAAATGGGATGAGATTCGCGAACGCTTTGTAACACGGATTATACAAGACATTACTCATTCCCTGGAAAATGAATTAGTACGAACTAAGTTAAATAAAGAGATTGTCGCATGCGGCTGGTTCTCTATGAATGAAATGTTCCTTTGGACAATCGTTCAAAATGATAAAAAAATTGATGTAGAAGAAATAGTGTATACATTGACGGAAATGTATACGACGGGGTTATATAAATAGCACATTATAACCTCAAATAAACCGTTACTAAGTATATTGAGTAACGGTTTATTTAAAATATTTTATTAACGATACAAAAATACAAAATAGCGATGCAAGTAAGAGAATAATCCCCAGATTTTTATTCTCTTTTTCATCTTTCTTAAAATTTTGTACCCCCATACCAGCTAACATAAATCCTAGAAGCAATTGTAGAATAAGCATACTTTGTTTCGAATCATCATTCCAACTATAGATGCAATAGACCATTACAATAATTGCGAGTATGAATGTGGTAATTCTAATCATAAGAACACCCCCTGTTTGATTCTATTGTTTTAACCTACTCACCATTCCAACAATAAACTTATACTCAGCTCTACTTTTTCTTACTTTCTTAAAGCCCTCTCTCGTATCAAAAATAAAACACGTTTTCCACAACCAAATTCGTACATATAAAGACTCAAAATAAATAGGTTTTATAATGCCGCGTTCCTCAAATTCAGTTCCGTCTTTATTTTCAGTTTCTGTTCGAACGAACCACCTATTCCCGATTCCAATTTCAATATACTTCACATGTTAACCCCCTTCAGGAAATCTTCTTTCTAACTATTCTATTATTTCCCCGGTAAGCGCACATTCCGACAGAACGTGAGCCCACAAAGAAAAAGCAGATTACAAAAATCTACTTTTATAGCCTAAATTTTTGCATTCGTTTATAAAATGTACTGCGTGGCACAGTAAATAATTTTGCAGCTAATGAAACATTTCCGTTTGTCTTTTCTAGCGCTTCAATCATGCTATAACACTGTAGTTTTCCGTGAAAATTCAGCGTATGTTTTTCTTTATTTCCATTTTGTAACTCAATTTGTTTTTGATTTCCCATCACCGTCTGTAATAAAATGACATTTGCGTTTCGCATATTTCCCGTCCATTTATATTTTGAAAATTGATCACAAATAACAACTTGTCGATCACTATCAATTACATCTAAAAAGCGGTGAATTACATGTAGTTCGTTTTGATGTATTTGAATGCTACATTCACGTTCAATCGCATGGGCAATTGAAGTTAACATACCTAGCATATACGGATGTGAAAACTCAATCGAACAGGAGAAATAGCATTTTCAACACAATTTGAATATCTTAATGAATTTCTTTATGTTTTTTTATCAACACTATATTTTGTATAATGGAGCCTACTAAAATACATAACCAAAACCACTTTATCGGATTGTTATTTAAAAAGAATATTGCCACTGCTATTGCGAATAAAATAGTGGATGCTAAACTAATATATAATTTCGTTCTCATCCCCATTTGGCTTCACTCCTCTATCATTTTACAGTACATAGTAACTTTTCATTTTTCATCTCTATTATGTACTCTCGTAAAACATATTCTTTCCCGCCATGTTTATCATACCAATCATGTATTCTTTTAACATGCATTTTATCATTTCTAATTTCCGTTTCAATTTCTACATATTCTTCATAACTAGCATATTCCCATATTGCAAATACTTCAGTCGTACCATCATTATTATCTTTCATCCAGCGTCCTATTAAACGAGAACCATATTTTAATTGATTAGGTAAATTAGTATCATTGAAATGATCATTAAATATTTCTATGAATTCATTTTTTACTACATAGTACTTCCTTCTGTAAAACATACTTCTTCACCTCTTTTATGAAAAGTATCAGTAAACCTTCCCATTACTACCGTATTATAATACTTACCATCCGACAGTTTTTTATCATTTTTTAGAATACCTTCTACCCCAAAACCTAAATTTTTATAAAGCTGAATGGCTTTCTTATTTGTCTCTAGCACTTGTAATGCTATCTTTTTCACTGCATTTTCATCAGCCCAATTAATAGATTGTTGTAATAGGCACTTACCCATTCCATATCCCCAAAACTCTTTTAAAATACAAACTCCGAATTCTACTTTATGAGATAATCTCGTTAAATCAGATCCTTCACATCTCGAAAATCCAACGACACGGTTATGAACTTCCGCAACTAAAAAGAGATTTTTTGTTTTTTCACTATCCGTTTTTATTATTTCCTGGAATCCCTTCGTATCTATAAATCCCTCTCCAACTTCTCTATCCATATTTTCAGTTTCTCCATCGATCTGAACTCGTATTTTCGATAACTGCTCTGCATCTGTCTCAGCTGCAGAGCGAATTGTATAAGTTAATCCATTTATATGAAACTCTTGTCCTTTTATAATCATTTCAAACTCCTTTTAAATGCAGTCTATTGGCGCTATTACAATTTGTTTACCTTGTTTCTCAAATTCTTGAATAGTTTCTTTACTAGCCTCTTCATCTGTTATTATAAGGTCAATTTCTTTAAGTGACTCTCCTTTTATAAAGCAGTCTATTCCGAGTTTATTATGAGGAGCTAAACAAATATTTTTTCTAGTAATTTCACTTACCCTTTTACTAAAATATGCAACTTCAGGTGTTGCAGTACTTATACCATGTAATGAAACTCCACCACCTGTGGAAAAATAAATATCAATAGTAAAACTACTAATCAATTCCGAGGCAAGTGTATCAGTAATATTTCCTGAAGGTTTTACCTTACCACCAATTAAATACACTTCTATGTTCTTATATTCTCGTAACGAACTAGCTATCTCTATAGAATTCGTAATAACTGTGAATGATGTTTCGGGTAAAAATTTTAACATAGCACAATGAATTGAAGCCCCACCAATAAAAACGGAATCTCCTTCTTGTATATAAGATGCAGCAACTTTAGCGATTGCGTCCTCATATATAGGGCCATTACTATAACGTTTAGATGGCTCTGCAGCTAAGTTCCTCACTCTTGCAAGTTCAATTGCACCTCCGTGCGTCCTTTTTAATAAACCCTCTTTCTCCATAATAGATAGATCTCTTCTTATAGAATCAATAGACATATCAAATATTTCAGCAAGATCTTTTGCGACTACTCTTCCATCTTTCTTAAGCAATTCTAAAATGTTCTCTCGACGCTCTTCAGTAAACATGTTCTCACCACCGTTATTGAAAATTCAGAAATTTAATATTTATGTTAATTATATGCATGTCCCTTCCGTTTTACAATATTTTCAATTCTTATTTTTTCAGCTTTATGCAGGTTTTCTCTCTCTTTCTATTTCATTAACTTCAACACCGAATAAATGTATATTTGCATATCCTACTAAAATACTTCTATTTATCTCCTTATTGTTGTAAAATTATCCCTATGTTTTACTTTTTAATACAGAAAGGAATTACTATGAAATCTTTAATTAAAGTAACTTGTACAGCATTAATATTTACAGGAATAATGGCAGGATGTAATAGCAGTGCTACACCAAAACAAGAAAAGAGCGCTCTCGAAAAGAATGCAATGCATTATGGGGAAATATTTAAAAACGGATACTATAGAGCAACAGTTGAAAATGCAAAATTTGAAAAAATAGACAAAGAGTGGCGTCTTACAGCTCGTGTTACAATTAATAATGCTCGTGCTGACGGAAAAACAATAGATCTTACAGAAATAAAATATTTCATAAAAGATGAAAAAACTGGTGAAAAATACGAAGGTGAATTTATACAAAATGAGAACGCTGAAAAGGTTCCATCTGAGTTCTCTTTAACTACTGACATTGTATTTAATATGAAAAATTCACCAAAAGATTTAAATAATATGTATTTGTACATAGATAGTAAAGCTGCTCCGTTAACAGATACATATTGGAAGCTTGAGAATCTAGTATCAAAATAAAAAACAGTCTTAAATGACTGTTTTTTTGTTATCGAACTTGTAAACTTCAGCAAAAGAAACTCTCTTTATTATAAGTTAATATACAAATTTGCATTTCTTTATACCAATCTCTTGTGAAATATTTCAATGACATCTCTCCTAAAATATTTTAACATCCAAGAAAAGCAATATATTTATTTATTATATCATTCCAATAACCATTTTTTCTAAAGAAAAAATGTA
>NZ_JBALMG010000112.1:0-5769 GCF_036963225.1 Bacillus sp. JJ783
CGGCTCGGTAATGTATCGGTGAAGGATAGTACAAAAAAACAAATGCGCACAGTATTGAATACATATTATGATGAATATTGTGGGATTTATTTGAAATCAAGGCGTTTCCTGGAACAACTTGATAAGTTTCAAATATAATTAGGGCCATATACGGTCCTTTTTACATACTTTCTTTTTCGAATAGCATATTTAGTATATAATATTTAAGAGATAGTATAACTTTTTTCGTTGTGCATTAAAGGTGGTGATTATCATAGAGCTGAATAAACGGCAAGAACATATCATTCAGATTGTAAAAGATCACGGTCCTATTACAGGGGAGTCAATTGCTGCGCAATTGGGTTTAACACGTGCAACGCTAAGACCAGACTTAGCAATTTTAACGATGGCTGGTTATTTAGAAGCGCGTCCACGCGTAGGTTATTTTTATACGGGTAAAACTGGGGGACAGCTATTATCTGAAGCTGTTAAGAAAATTAAAGTACAAGATTATCAATCTAGACCGGCTGTAATTGATAAAAATGTATCAGTATACGATGCAATCTGTGCTATGTTCCTAGAGGATGTTGGTACATTATTTGTTGTAGATCAAGCTACTTTATTAGTTGGCGTTGTATCTCGTAAAGATTTATTGCGAGCTAGCTTAGGAAAGCAGGATTTAACCTCTCTTCCGGTTAATATTATCATGACAAGGATGCCAAACATTGCGATGTGTCGCAGGGAGGATTCTTTATATGATATTGCGATGGAATTAATAGAAAGACAGATTGATGCGATGCCGGTTGTGAAGGATACGAAACAAGGTTTAGAAGTGATTGGGCGAATTACAAAAACAAATATTACACGTGCGTTTGTAAATTTAGTAAATAACGAATAAGTGTAATTTGTTTAAAGTGAGGTAATGTAATGGATAATAAAATCGTATATGTCGTATCTGACTCTGTAGGAGAAACGGCTGATTTGGTTGTTAGAGCGGCAATGGGACAGTTCCCATTCGCTCCTGATATTAGACGTGTACCGTATGTAGAAGATACAGGGACATTAAAAGAAGTAATCTCGATTGCCAAGAGCAATCAAGCGCTTATTTGTTTTACGTTAGTAAAGCCTGATATGCGTCAATATTTATTGACGGAAGCGGCAAAAGAAGGAGTAGAGGCATACGATATTATCGGACCTCTTATCGATCAAATTGAAGGAATTACAGGGCAAGTACCAAGGTATGAGCCGGGTGTCGTTCGAAGATTAGATGAAGAGTACTTTAAAAAAATTGAAGCGATTGAATTTGCAGTTAAGTATGATGATGGTAGAGATCCACGTGGTATTTTAAAAGCAGATATCGTGTTGATTGGAATTTCACGTACATCAAAAACACCACTTTCACAATATTTAGCGCATAACAAACGTTTGAAAGTTGCCAATGTACCACTTGTACCAGAAGTGGATCCGCCTGAGGAATTATATCAAGTGGCAAAAGAGAAATGTTTCGGTTTGAAAATTATACCGGATAAGTTAAATCATATTCGAAAAGAACGATTGAAATCACTTGGATTAAGTGATGGAGCAACATATGCAAATATTAATCGTATTCAAGAAGAACTTGATCATTTTGAGGAAGTAATTAGTAAAATAAATTGTCAAGTGATTGATGTATCAAATAAGGCGATTGAAGAAACAGCAAATATTATTGTGAATGCAGTGCAAAACCAAAAAATGTTTTAGCACATTTACCAAAGGTGAATGTGCTTTTTTCGCTCGTGAGAAGGCGGTAGAGGAAGATGCGAAGTAGAGCATGAACTTTCGGCTTAGTAATAGAATATAGCGGAATGGTTATACTTATATTCTTCTGTTTTTTTAATTATGCTAAAGGAACGATTTCGTTATCTTTAAATGTAAGATGAAAATTAAAGGGATATGTAGCGTAGTTGAAGAAAATATATTATAATAAAAAATTGTGATAAAAACCTATATTTTACGTTTAGACTTTAATTTTTCAGAATAAACTAGGGATAGGATTTTCGAAAAAGACATGTATTTACGTTAAATCGACAAAATCTAGACAAGAAAACGCACATTATGGAAGGATTCACAGAAGGGATGTAGAATACAGAAATATGCAAAACATCAGTAAGATATTATTTGATGCAGATGCGTATCCCGTGAAGCATGTAATTGTGCAAGTTGGAACAAAATTTTATGTCGAAATTTTGTTTGTCGCATCCTATGCTCATCGTTCAAGAAAACAGCAAGGCAACTGGGTCTATGTAGATTCTGAGCAAGATGAAGTTGATTGTTATATTTATCAACATGCAAAAGCTACAGATCTCATGATCATACAGGTTATGGTGCTTGCTAGTCTTCTTGTGAAAAAGGAGTATATGTATTGTCTCCAAGAGATACATTTGTAACAGATGAGCAAATGGATACAATTTTATATAGTAGTATGTATCTGCGAATTTACGCAGACTGGGGACTTATACGAAAGGTCCAAAATCGTTTACACAATGTGATCGACAGTACTTTCTAACAAATTTAGAAAAATATTGTCGAATTATAAAGGAATCTTTTAATTTATATCGAATACAAAATACGACACGGAGATGGATTTATGGGGAACAGAATTCCCGAAGAAGTTGTTGAACAGATTCGGACATCATCTGATATTGTAGAAGTGATTGGTGAGTATGTTCAACTTAGAAAGCAGGGACGTAACTATTTCGGCCTTTGTCCATTTCATGGTGAGAATTCTCCTTCATTCTCTGTTTCATCTGATAAGCAAATTTTTCATTGCTTCGGATGTGGAGAAGGTGGAAATGTATTTTCTTTTCTTATGAAAATGGAAGGACTTGCTTTCACCGAGGCTGTTCAAAAGCTTGGCGAAAGAAATGGAATTGCAGTTGCAGAATATACATCAGGGCAAGGACAACAACAACAAGAAGACATATCTGATGACACTGTCATCATGCAACAGGCTCATGAACTTTTGAAAAAGTATTATCATCATTTATTAGTAAATACAGAAGAAGGAAATGAAGCACTTTCATATTTATTAAAACGTGGTATTACAAAAGAGATGATTGAGAAATTTGAAATTGGTTATGCATCACAAGCTTGGGATGCAGCAACGAAAATTTTACAAAAAAGAGGTTTGTCGCTATCTAGTATGGAACAAGCTGGCCTTCTTGTAAGAAGTGAGAAGGATGGCAGTCATTATGACCGCTTCCGCGGAAGAGTTATGTTCCCGATTTATACTTTACAAGGTAAGGTGATAGCGTTTAGTGGAAGGGCGTTAGGAGATGACACTCCGAAATATTTAAATAGTCCTGAAACACCGATTTTTTACAAAAGTAAGCTGTTGTATAATTTCCACCAAGCAAGGCCGTTTATTAGAAAACGTGGGCAGGTTGTCCTTTTTGAAGGTTATGCCGATGTACTAGCTGCGGTGAAAAGTGGTGTGGAAGAAGCTGTTGCGACAATGGGAACAGCCTTAACTGAAGAACAAGCGAAACTTCTGCGACGTAACGTTGAAACTGTTGTTCTTTGCTATGATGGTGATAAAGCAGGGCGAGAAGCGACGATGAAAGCAGGGCAATTACTATTGCAAGTTGGTTGCCAAGTGAAAGTTACATCCTTGCCAGATAAGCTTGACCCTGATGAATATGTGCAACAATATGGGACAACCGCTTTTGAAAATCTTGTGAAATCAAGTATAAGTTTTGTTGGTTTCAAAATAAATCATTTGCGTTTAGGGAAAAATTTGCAAGATGAGTCTGGCAAAGAAGAATATGTAAAAAGTGTTTTAAAAGAGCTATCATTGCTACAGGATGCGATGCAGGCGGAATCATATTTAAAATCATTATCGCAAGAATTTTCGTATTCAATGGAAACACTTTTGAATCAATTGCACCAATATCGCAAAGAACAAAAGGTACAGCAAAAACAAATAAAGCAGGTTTCTAAGCCATCTCAAATTGTTCAAACGAAGCCGAAGTTAACAGGTTTTGAAAGGGCAGAAAGAGAAATTATCTACCATATGTTGCAAAGTGCAGAAGTGACAGTACGTATGGAACCTCATATAGAAGATTTTTATACAGAAGAACATAAAGGGATTTTATATGAACTATACGCATATTATGAAAAGGGAAATGAACCTTCAGTCGGAACATTTTTAAGTTGGCTCTCTGATGAAAAGTTGAAAAATATTATCACTGATATTTCGACGGATGAATTTATTAATCCAGAGTACACAGAAGAAGCGTTACAAGGTCATTTGGAGGCGTTAAGACGCCATAAAGAGAAACTTGAAAAGATGGAAATTATCTTTAAAGTAAAACAAATGGAAAAAACAGATCCTGTAGAGGCTGCTAAATATTATGTGGCATATTTACAAAGTCAAAAAGCAAGAAAATAGCTTTTTCGATAAAATTTTAGTATAATGAATGTTTGTATCTCGCGTAAGGAGGGGAACAGATGGCTGATAAACCAGCTCGTTCTAAACAAATTGAAACTGAAATGACCCTTGAGCAAGTGAAAGAACAACTCACTGAGCTTGGAAAAAAACGTGGCGTTCTTACATATGAAGAGATTGCAGAACGCATGAATGGATTTGAAATTGAATCCGATCAAATGGATGAATACTATGAATATTTAGGTGAACAAGGGATTGACTTAGTTGGTGACAATGACAACGACGAAGGTCCTAATAATCGCCAAATTACAAAAACGGAAGAAGAGTTTGACCTTAATGATTTAAGTGTGCCACCAGGTGTGAAAATCAATGACCCTGTTCGTATGTACTTAAAAGAAATTGGTCGAGTTGACTTACTATCCGCTGAAGAAGAAATTCGACTTGCAACGCGTATTGAAGAAGGCGATGAAGAAGCGAAACGCCGTCTTGCAGAAGCAAACTTACGTCTTGTAGTAAGTATTGCAAAGCGCTACGTGGGCCGCGGTATGCTTTTCTTAGACTTAATCCAAGAAGGAAATATGGGTCTAATTAAAGCGGTTGAAAAGTTCGACTATCGTAAAGGTTTTAAATTTAGTACGTATGCAACTTGGTGGATTCGCCAAGCTATTACACGTGCGATTGCAGACCAAGCGCGAACAATTCGTATTCCAGTTCATATGGTTGAAACCATTAATAAGTTAATTCGTGTACAACGTCAATTATTACAAGATTTAGGACGCGAACCATCTCCTGAAGAGATTGGTGAAGAAATGGATCTTGCTCCAGAAAAAGTACGCGAAATCTTAAAGATTGCACAGGAGCCAGTTTCTCTTGAAACACCAATTGGTGAAGAAGACGACTCCCATTTAGGTGACTTTATTGAAGACCAAGAAGCAACATCGCCTGCGGACCATGCAGCGTATGAATTGCTAAAAGAACAATTAGAAGATGTGTTAGATACACTAACAGATCGTGAAGAAAATGTTCTACGTCTTCGTTTTGGTTTAGATGATGGACGAACTCGTACGCTTGAAGAAGTTGGGAAAGTATTCGGCGTAACGAGAGAACGTATTCGTCAAATTGAAGCGAAAGCACTTCGCAAATTAAGACATCCGAGCCGTAGTAAACGTCTTAAGGATTTCTTAGAATAGGTTGTTTTAAGTTTACTTCACGATTGTGAAGTAAACTTTTTTCTTTTGTTAATTTTTGTTAAACTTTATCTATCGGCAACGATTACAATTTCTTGTAATTTATTTTACAGAATTGTCTTTTGATTTGCAAATGCTCATTTTTCGATTTTTCGATTAATTTTGTTTATTCTATAC